>DAOVFD010000037.1 GCA_030668565.1 Microcaldota archaeon | reverse complement strand
CAGAAAAAGAGTGAAACATCTATGGAGGGAGCTTCCCAAGATGACGAATGCTCTGAAAGTAGCGGCAAAGCACGCCTCGAGCACTGTTGTTGGCGGAGGCCTCGGCAGCCTTCCTTATTTTCTTCTCAGGGATTATATAGGCCACTGGGGGGCAGTGGCTGTCGGAGCCGCAGTTACCATAGGCGCGTATTACCTGACCAGTAAGTGGGGTGCAAAACTGCTCTCAGAGGTACTTTTGAACATAGATTACGGGATATCAACCCTCAGGAAAATGGCTGTATGCTCGTACTATTCCGGGAAAAAAGCCAAAAAATTTGAAACACTCAGCCGCGTCCTTGAGCAGGAGATGAGTACTGACGAAAAGCAGTATAAAATTGACAAAAAGACAGTAAAAACAATAGGAAAAACAATGCCTTCGCCTTTTGAGAAAATCGAAATACCGGAAGATTAGCCATAAACCGAACTTTTATACTTTGAATACTTTTCGGTGCATTTTGCCAACGCATTTTCTATCTCTGTCTCAAATTGTGGATATTTTTTAGTACGTAACAGCGTCATTAGCATCAGAATTACTTCCTCCCCTTTTATCTTCCCGAGCGTTCTTATTGCATTCTTTACAATCTCATCATCTACTCCAAATTCATTGTTTTGATTCCAGAGAAGCGAGGACAGATAACCAATAGAATCCTCATCTTTCATCTCGCCAAGAAGGATTATTGCTGAATTCCTCGCCCACTTGTCTTCGGGTTTGAAAGATGAACCAAGAGAAAGAAGAATAAGTTTGTCAAATCTGGTTCTGTCTTCATGGAATTTCTTTTCAGCAACATAATACGCACCGAAAACAGCAAGTGCTTTTTTTGTTTCTTTGTTTTTGATTTCCGGGTCATAGTCGAGAAGCTTCAGGGTATAACCTATCGATTCCCTTACCTTATGCGTATTTTTGCAAAGCTGCTGCAGGAGCTTCCTTCTCCTGAACTTTTCCTTCACCGCCTTCAGCGGATTTTTGAATTTCATCACTTTATTAAGGTAATGTCATATTTTTAAACTTTTTGAAACAAAAGAGATATGTGGACGAATGAACAGAAGACAAAAGAAACCAGTTATGAGAGACATTCCCAAAACCCCTCATAAACACAGAGATAAAAAACCAGGGCTGGAACCAATTCAGAACCCCCGAGAGAGGCATAGAAGAAGCATAAAAAAACTGAACCGCAGGCTTCTGGAAGCGGCAGAGAAGGGAAACCTCAATGAATTAAAGGACTTTCTTGGAAATGGGGCTGATATTAATGCCAAAAACAGATATGGATGGACGGCGTTGATGTATGCCACCAGATTCAACCATAGGGAAACGATCAAATTTTTGCTACTGGTAGGGGCAGATACACATATCAGAAATATGGATGAAAATACCGCAGAGAAGATAGCACTCGCATTTGGTAATGTGAAAATAGCCCTGATGCTGAGGAAGTGCGAAAAGCAAATAAAAAGACGCTGATTATTTTTTTCCTGATTAGACCAGATAAATCCCTTCTTTTTTCAAATCCAGATATGGCCGCAACGTGTGGATTTTATAAATCCTATCCACCTAACCCCTCTATATTGTTCGGGGGCCATGAGGTAACCTGGTCATCCTGCGAGCTTCGGGTGAAGCTTTTGACTTATACAAACTTCGGGCACGCGAAGGAACTTTGTTCCTTGCGCCCAATGAAACCCTTTCGGTTTCATTAGGGAAATCTTCTGCAAAAGCCCTGAGGTAAACTAAGTCAACGTTTCACGGAAAAGTTCGTTATCTGAGTTCAAATCTCGGTGGCCCCATATTTCGGAACGAAATTGGGGGATGTGAACGGAGTTCGCACCGACCCCATATTTTGAGGTGTGTACTTATGAAAAAGGAAAAAAAATCCGGAAAAACGATGGACTCTCTTGTAAAGGAGATAGAAAAAAACATATTCTCAATCAGGTTCTATCCTGTTGCTGTCAACAAGGAATCCAAGGATGATGCAATTGCAAACATAAAGAGGATTTACAACGAGGGAAACGAGACGGGGAGGCAGCTTCTTCTTTACATGATACATGAAAATATATCAGAGTTCATGGAATTCAAGATAGCACATACTTTCGAATTCATGAAAGCAAGAAATCCACGGGCCGAGCCTTCACAGCTAAGGATGGACGTTTACAAGAAAATGTTCAATTACAACACCTCCATTGAGGGCATAATCGAATTGCTTGATGTGCTTACTGAATTTGAAGGCGATGATGCTGCAAAACTTCTAACCTACCATTATTCCAGATTCTGCACTATGGAAAGCGAAACCAATATTGTTCTTAGAAATGCAGTAATCGAAGCGCTGGGAAAATCAAAATCCCCCTATGCGCTCACCTCTCTTCTTGAATATGCAAGAAACACTGATAATGAGAAAACAGTCCAGAGAATAGTATCCTCTCTTTCAGAATGGAATGAAAAACTGGACAAGACAAAAATGCCTGCAGCAGAAAAGAAAAACCTGAAGAAGAGACTGAAGGACATACTTACAAAAGAACTGAGAGTAAGCCACTACGGATGAGCAAATAATTATAAACCTCATCCTTGAACTACCTGTGGTGATACCAGATGAAATATTACATCCTTGGTGCAATGTTTATGCTTATTCTTGCAGGGTGCATAGGTGGCACTCCCGAAGTCCCAACTGATGGAGATACTGATACTGACGATGATGTAATAGAATGCCATATCGTACTAACAGAGGAACCATATACAGAAGAGGTCTGTGAAGAGGTCACTTATATGGAAGAAGAGTGTGAAATGAGAGAACTTACATATACTTCCAGCCAGATAATGATTACAGACCTTTGTGCGGATGACGGCGACTGTGTAGGCAAAGATGTATTCGAATGTCTCTACACATGCACGGGTGCCATGAAGAGATGCCAGATTAATATAACCAACACCGATGAGTATGAAGGTACCTGGGTTGTTGGTGCAACATTCGGTTACAACGGCGCAGCTTTCATAAAGAATCCAGAAAGTAAAAAAATACTTCCAGGAGAAACATATACTTTCGACTTCCAGCAGCTATATACCCTTGGTGACCCACCCTCGACTGCAACGTGTACTGTAACTGTACTCTATCCTGCAATAAAGAATGTATGCATTAATGTTGAAAAAACCAGGATAGACTGCACAAACGTTACAAAAATGAGAGTGGTGGAAACTGAAGTATGCAACTAGTGATTCAGTGAACATGAAAAGGGTTTACAATATACACGTAGGGGAGATAGCACTTAAAGGAAAGAACAGAGGATTCTTTGAACGACGACTCATAGAAAATATAAAGGCCTCAACAGGCTGCAGAAAAGTAAAAAGCATAAGAGGACGGTTTATTCTTTATCCCGGAAGGACCAGCCGCAGGAAAATAGAGGAAGGGCTGTCAAAAACATTCGGAATAGAATGGTTTTCAGAATCCTTTCGCATCGGAAATAAAATAGAAGAGATAATAGAAGTGATAAAGAAAGATGCAAAAAAGAAAAAGGGAATCAAGCTGGATACGAAAAGAGCATATAAAGGCTATCCGCTCACTTCCATGGAAATAAACAAGAAAGTCGGAATGGCACTTGAGGGGTCTGGTTTTGAAGTTGATTTGGAAAATCCCAGGGAGTGGATATATATCGAGATTCTCAGGGATTCTGCGCTTGTTTCTTTTGGGAAGACGCGGGGATTGGGAGGATTACCTGTCGGAAGCAGCGGGAAGGTTCTTTCGCTTCTTTCAGGAGGAATAGATTCTCCTGTCGCATCCTGGCTGATGATGAAGCGCGGATGTACGGTGGATTTCCTGCATCTGCATGCTTTTCCAACCAATGAAAAGGCGAAAAAATCAAAGATTGTCAGGATGATAAGGAAACTGAAGGAGTACTCACCGGTTAGGATAAGGCTTTTCCTTGCACCTTACGGGGAATTCTACAAAAAATCATTTGATATGAAATCCAGAAGCGAGCTGGTTGTTTTCAGAAGATTCATTTTCCGGCTTGCCAACAGGATTGCAGAAAAGGAAGGGCACCTGGGTTTTGTTACCGGGGACAGTGTAGGGCAGGTCGCATCCCAGACACTTGAGAACCTTTATGTCACAACCGATGTTTCTGCTTATCCTGTCTACCGTCCTCTGGTGGGCCATGACAAGCAGGAGATAGTTGACCTGGCGAAGGGGATAGGAACATATGGTATTTCAATAGAAAAATACAGGGATTGCTGTTCCCTAGTTGCTGAGAAACATCCCACCACAAAGGCAAAAGCCGATGCAGTGAAAAAAGAGGAGGAAAAAGTTGACATGGAAAAGATAGTCAAGGACACGATGAAAAAAATAGAAGTTGTTGAGTTTTAGTCATTCCTCTTCGTAATTCTCGTATGCCAAGTCGTTGAATGCATATGCCGGAGGGTCTAATTCGAAAATTTTCGCCACGTCTTCGTTTCTGAGAAGGGAACCGGATTCGGGAATGAAAAGATAATCATCCCCACCCCATTCAAAACCCACATATTGCTTTCTGTTTTTGGTGACAACAACCTTCACGTTTTCAGAACCGAACGAGCGGAGGATTGCTGCGAAGAACACTGCTTTGTTTACCGAATCGGTTATTTTCAGTTCGTTTATCTCCTCGAAGGACATCCAGAAAGGAATCGTGAACTCGCAGATTTTAATTTTATTCATATAATCTATTGCTTTCTCAACCGCAGTGAAGAAATCCCTTTCATAACTGTAACTACCGGAAACAAACTCGTCCTTCACCTTTTTTACAAACTCGCTTTTGTATGGGGAAACAAGCTGCCTTATCTCGGATATTGTTTTTGATTCCTTTTCCCTGATTAGGTCCTTGTAGCGATTAAGAATCAGCAAATGCAGTTTTGTTTTTGCGTCCATCTCAGAGGTATCTTCTCCTTCCATCAAAGAACAGATATACGCCAACAATTTTAATGTTTCGCTTTAAAAGAAACAGGTATGGATCTACAACTCTATGTCTGGTTAGTAGCACTTGTAGCGCTTATTTACGCAGGGACAACAAGATTCATCCAGAGAAAGCTCGTGAACAGGAAAGAAATGGAGGCAATACAGAAGGAATCGAAAGAATTAAGCAAACAATACAAGGAAGCAACCAAAAGAAATGACAAGGCCGAAATAGATAGGATAGCGAAAAAGCAGATGGAATTCCTGCCGAAAATGAACAAGATCATGTTTTCCCAGTTCAAGCCGATGATTGTTATTCTGGTGCTCTTCTTCGCTTTTACCTATGTGGTGAATTTCTTTGACCCGACAAAGCAGGATGATATAACTGTATTCCTTTATGATGACGGCAAGGGATGTGATGCGGTTGCAGGTGACAACATCTATTCCTGCTGCTATAAAATAAGCGGTGAAAATTATGGAAAATGGACCTATACCGCTACTGCACTTAATCAGGGAAGTGAAGCCGGGCTGAACAACACTTACTTTTTTTACGGGCATGAGGATACCGATACCTATGTTGAAAATGGAAGAGGAAGCCAGGTAATTCTAAGTACCGACAAAGAACTCTATGAACCGGGTGATGATGTTCATCTTTATGCGACCGTGCCACCTGAAGTAACCGGAGTCTCTGCCACGCTTGACAACGGCACCTGGTTTTATACAGACCTTCCGTTCACCATTCCAATATTCAATGTCCAGAGAATTTACCAGCCCTACTGGTGGTTCATACTAATTTCGGTTGTTCTGGGTCTTATACTATCTTTCATACTAGGAAGAATCAAAAAATAGGTGATTTGGATGATAATAGCCGTATGGGGATTAACCGGAGCGGGCAAGAATACGCTGGGGAAGCTGATTGCTGAAAAGCTTGGCTATACCCATGTCTGCCCGACGTTCAAGGAGGTTGCAAAAGAGGAAGGGGTTTCGTTGATGGAATTCCAGAAAATAGCTGGAAAAGACCATAGAATAGACAAGAAATTCGACGACCTTCTCAAGAAAGAGTGTTCCAGGGGCGACTGCGTTGTAACGACATGGCTCGGGCCGTGGATGCTTGATGCTGATGTAAGGATAAAACTTTTTGTTCCTGATGGGGAGAGGGCAAGGAGAATAGCCGGCAGGGACAAGATGACTCCGGAAGAGGCAATGAAACATATCACGGAGAGGGATGAAAACAATACCAAGAGATACGGGGACGTTTACAACATAGACATAACAAATAATGATGTTTTTGATGCATGCCTTAACGGGGGAATATACAACCCTCAGCAGCTTCTTGCAATATCGCTGGAGATAATAAAACAGAAAACCGGAAAGTCATAAAATGGAAGTTGAAGAACTGCTGGAAGATGGCATAATAATAATAGACAAACCCCCCGGACAGACAAGTCATGAAATAACTTCTTTTGTCAAGAAAATACTTGGAGTTAAACGCTCAGGCCATGCGGGAACTCTTGACCCGCAGGTTTCCGGAGTTCTGCCTGTAGCAATAGGAAGAGCAACCAAATTAATCGGTTATATTGCAGGAAAAACAAAAACTTATGTCGGGATAATTAAATTCAGGGATGAAAAAATAAGCGATGAGCGGATAAAGGAATTGTTTGAGGAATTTACGGGAGAGATAACACAAACTCCTCCGAAAATAAGCGCTGTGAGAAAGGTTCCGAGGAAGCGGTTTGTTTATTACATCAAATTCCTTGAACGGAAAGAAAGGCTTGTTCTTTTTGAAGCAAAGGTTGATGCAGGAACCTATATCAGAACACTTTGTGAGGGCATCGGAAAAAAATGCGGCGGAGCAAGGATGGAGGAACTGAGAAGGATTTCTGTTGGAAGAATAACTGAGAAAGAAGCCGTGACGATGCAGGGCCTTATAGATGCAATGTGGCTCTGGAAAGAGAAGAAAAATCCTAAAGAGCTTCTTAGGATATTGAAGAAACCGGAGGATTATATTGATGCAAAAAAAGTAATCGTAAGGGAAAATGCCGTGGAGAGTCTTTTATCAGGTGCACAACTTATGGCTCCGGGACTTAAAGATGCTGAAGATATTAAGAAGGATGAAACTGTTGCACTTTATTCCGAATCAGGAAAATTCATAGGTATGGGCAAGGCTCTTTTTGATAAAGAAGAGATGCTTGAAAAGAAGAAAGGAAAGGTTGTGAAGATAGAAAGAATCCATCTCAAACCTTTGAAAGAATAGCAAGAAGGACAAGAATAGCTCCGACAAGTATTAACGGAGCGGTTATCTTCGCTACTGCAACTATCGAATTAATAGTGCTCACAATCTCTATTGAGTGCCTTGCACCAAGAACTTTGATATCAAACCATTCCTTGTCTACAAAAGCAGAAGCATCCTGCATATCTGCAACTGCTTCTTTAACACCGGTCTTTATTGCCTTTACTATCTCTGTTTCCTCTTTTGCAGGATTAAGCACGCCACGGACAACATTTGTCTGATGGGTATCTGTTGTGAAAACGCCTACTTCGAAATTACCGAGTTTCTTCACTTCCTTTTCTATTTTGGCCTTAAACTCAGGCGTTACGCCATTTGAATCTATCAGCACGACTGCGTAATTTGGAGAAGTTGAAAGAACGGCTATCTTTATTCCTGCTTTTCCGAGGGTTGTTGATTCAGGATGCTTCTCAGAAATTCCTATCTTCAGTTTCTGAGGATTTCCTTTTTTGGATAATGAATTCGCAACTGCCTTTATGTAATTATAACCTATTTCACTTCCCGGTTCAAAGCTTGTTATTTCCCCTGTTTCCGCATTATGCTGGTCTGCAACTATTGCTGTTCCTGCATGCTTTTCAGCCTCAAGGAGCATTGAAAGTCCCAGGCCGAAGTTTATGTCCTCTGTTACTAGTGGTGCCCTGCTAACTCCCACAAAAGCATCTTCACCAAATGCCAGTGTTTCAGCAATGCACTCCTCGCTTTTTCCCTTAGTTAGTGAAACGGTTTTATCGTCGTATTTTGACCTCTTCAGTATCCTTCCTATTGCATCCGTTATTTTGCTTACTTCTGAAGAGGATGTAGGATTCAAATCATGCGTAACAGTACCATGGAAAACAAATGCTTCAGCTCCGTATTTATCCTTCACTTCCTCTGCTATAAGATGTGAAAATTCACTTCCACCAAGATTTCCGAAAGGCCCGAAATGAACGTAAGGAACTATGAAAAGCAGCTTGTCTTTCGCTCTTTTGAATCCGACAACACCTACAAGCGTCCTTGCATTCTCACCTACTTTTTCAAATGCCTTTTCCAGGTCCTTTTTCCGGTATATCCACTGATTGATGAAAAGAGAAAATGCATCTGTGCTGCTTACTCCGAATGTTTTTTTCATTGGCGCGTTTATTATCAGGAAGAATATGTATAGCGCCCCAAGCAGAATGAATGATGAAATATATGCCTTTGCTGCCCAGTCAAACATAGTACCTTCTGCTATTGCTATCGTCTTGAAACTGAAAAGGAATATCATGTAGACAAGAAGCTGCAGAACTGCAAACAGTACTGAACGGTATTTGAGGATGAAAAAGAGCCTTGCTATTATATACCAGAGAACAAAAACAAGTGCGGCACCGACAAGCAACACAAGTTCACCATAGAATTCACTTATGTCGGCAACGAAAAACGCAACAACATAGGCGAAACCATAAACCACTTCGCCGCCGAATGTAGTTGCCATTATTCTTTTCAACGGCATCCTTCTTATCAACGCCTTCACTATCAGAGCCGTCAGGATAGCTGGTATGAAAAGAAGCAAAGCACCGTCACGCAAAGAATTAAGCAGAAAGTCTTCAGATGGTGCAATGAGATTGAGGGCTGCTCCGAACAATACGGCTGCTACAAGCATGCCTATCAGTATTACCGACGTCGGAGGCAGTGTGAAAAGGTATGAAGTTAAGTCCACCGCCTTCCTGAGATTATCCCTCATAAGTTTTTTATTTCATTCCTAATCATTTAAAAGCATGCTAATATGCCCGAAATGCGGAAGAAATGATAAAGAGATAAAATTCCTGGAAGCGTTCTGCGTTGACTGCTACCCTTTCAACCTGAAGCTGCCCGCAAAAGTTGAGATAGAATTC
>DAOVFD010000050.1 GCA_030668565.1 Microcaldota archaeon | reverse complement strand
ATCCGCAGCAGAGAACGATAACGACCGCCGTGGTTCCTTCAAAACTGCCGCCAAGGAAAGCTATCGCGATATCCTCATACCCGCCACCGCTTATTCCACCGACAACTGTTGAAGGTAATAACCCGGTTATCTGCAGAATCGCATGTATAACATCGAAGAACAGGCTTACAAGAGCCAGAACAGCATATGAAATAGCACTGGCAATACCCGCTTCGGCCAATTCACCCCTGTATTTTCTTGCGGTTCTGTATCCTGCCCATGCAAACAGCAGCAAAAAGAAGATGAATCCTATGATTGACAGTATAAAATTTCCCCAACCTATCATAAAATCCAGGACGGTCCCAACTATCTCGATATAACTCAGGAATCCCAATACCAAATCAATAAAGAATCCAATAAAAATAACAACAAAACCTATTGCTGTAGGGAGAAGTGCTCCTGCCCTAATCTTATTGAAGTCCAGGTTCTTTATATCCATATTATCTACCTTTTTGCATGGGGAATTGAAGATAATACAAAAGGAAAATATAAAAATCTGACTATTCTTCCTTCTCTCTTCCAAGGCTTATTTTTGGTCTCTTTGGTTTCTGCTGTCTTATCATGTATATTATGACCATTGCCAGTACAAGCACGGATGCAACCAGCAGGAAAATGAAATTGTCATCCCCTTCAATTGCTTCATCAATCCTCTCTATCAGGGCATCGCTTTTTGCTATTGCATTTGCATACTGTCCGTATGCAAGCAGAGTTTCTATTTCGCTTATCTGCCCGCTTACGTACTGCCTGTCATCTTCAGACATGGAATCCTTCTTTTCATTGTAAACGCTCTTTATAGTGTAAAGTTTCCTTTCTGCTGCTGACTTTTCCTCATCTAATGCATCCCGCATCCTCCTGTCAAGCTTTTCAAGGTCGTCCATTTTCTTTTCGATGTAATCGTTGTCCTTCACTCCAATGTTCTTTTCTATGTCTGAAATAAGCTTTGTTACCGAACTTTCTGTTATTGTAAACAACTGCTCAACACCGGTGCCTTTTGCACTCTTTGATTCTGAAGAATATCTTGCAAGGGTTTCTTCGACATCATCCTTAAGGCCCTCAAAATCTATCCTAAGCTCTTCTATAGCCAGCAGCTTTTCATCCTCAAGGTCAACAAGCATCCTTTCTGCCTGCTGCAAATCCGTTATCACATCCACTGCATCCTCTGCCTTTTCGGTTGCGGCAAGCACGTTTATATCATGCTCAAGGTTATCTAAAAGCCTGATTGCCGTCGCATTGTCAAATCCGGCAAACTCCTTCCTGTAGCTATTCAATTCCTTTGTTGCTTCTTTCTTGAAGCTTGAAACCTGCTTTTTCAGCCAGTTCCTGTCAACTTTTTCAAGTTCATCTATCGCATATTGTATTTCCGATATAAGAGACGAAGAACTGACGTTTACCGTTTCAAGAAGCTCCTCCAGCTCCGCTTTTCTTGTCTCAAACCTGTCTATCAGACTGTTGTTCTCAACATTCATCCCAGTTGCCTTTTCAAGAGCAGTTCCAAGGTCCCTTAATTCTGCATTAAGGTCACGTACAAGCTCTGAGTGTTTTCTTATCAGCTTTGATTTGCTTTTATCCACTTCAGCAACTTTCTTCTTTATTTCTTCAATCTTGAGCAGTGCGAAAATATAATCGCCCCGTGATATCAGATTTCTTGCATCCTCAATCATTGTAACTATTTCCAGCTCATTGCTTATTCCCTCTATTTTGCTGAATTCCTCCATCACATAAACATCCATTTCACTTACAGTATAACTTACTTCAACTGTTGCGGGATGGCCATCCACCAGGTTGAATATCTCCGCCATGCGTCCCTGCGGGTTACTCTCATCAACATAACTGTATTCGGTGCATGAAACCGAAACATCGCTTATATGGTCACTCTCCTCCAATGAAAGAAATACAGGAACGCTGTCAAGGTCCATGTACGGAGTTACAGTTATGGTATATTCAATTCTGGTTTCTGTTCCCAAGCCAGTGGCGGTCGCATCACTCCTGTCCTCGGAATAGGCATCGTCCTCAACATAACTTCTTGTAAGTTCATGAACACCTTTTGAAAGCGGTCTGCCCGCACCCAGATTATCTATCCTTACATCCGTGACCCCATATTCCGGAACGTCAACATAAACCTCACTTACGTAAAGGTCGAATGTTGTGCTTTCTCCAACCCTTGCAGAACCGTCTCCAAGACCAACAGCACTTGATTCCTCACCTACAGTTCTTGCAAGCACTTCTGATTTTTCAAAACTTATTGATTTCGTATCGTAGGAATCAACAAATCCGAGCGTAATGTACATCGTGCTCCTTTCGATTTTTAGACCGGTTACCTCATCCGTTCCTTCAGTAATATCAAAGTAGTCGAACTGGAACTCGCCTGGAAGGGGAACAGCAACTTCAACATCCTCCCCCCAGTAATCCCTCGTATTTTTGAAAAGTATATTGAGTGAAACTTCGGTAGGTTCGTCTATCTTCACCTTGTCGATTACAAACGAAACGTCAGTAACTATTCCTGCTGCAACAGCGGCAGCGTTTATTTCCGGCTCTTCCTCAAGCTTGTCTTCTATGCTTTCATAAACGGTTCTCAAAGTGCCAAGGCTTCCAAGTCCGTACTCGTAATTAATCATGTTGTTGAAAACAATTCCCACTTCTGCTGTGTGCATCTCATCTATTAAGTCCTCCTCGCCTGCCAGAGTAAGTTTGTCAAGTAAAATTCTTCTTTTGGTTTCAAGGTCTCCATAAACGATTCTTGCTTTATTTATGATGCCCTGCTTAAGTCCATTAAGCCTGATTATGATATCCGGAGAACCAGTATTCTTTTCCAGGATTTCAAGTTCTCCTTTTTCACCTGCAACATTCAATCCGTCAGCATTTGCCCGCTTTATTAAGTCGTCTATTTCAGAGATAAGCGAGTTTATCTCAATCGCATCCCCAAGCGTCCACTCACCTGCAGCAATGGAAGCAAGTTGTTTTGCGTTTGCATAGTGAACATATTTTTCTCCAAGGGAATCTGCGGAATTTCCTGAAGCAAGTTCAGCTTTTGCTTCCTCAAGCTGGTAACTCGAAACTTCAAGAGAGGTTAGATGTGCTTCTGCCGACCGTATTTTCTGCTTTGCTTCAAGTTTCAAATCATCAACAAGGTCCTGAGCATCATCTTCAAGTAACTCTATTTCAGAATTCAGATTTTCATACATTCCTTTTGCAAGAGAGATGTTGTTTGTTGCATATTTGAGATAGCCATCACGCTGGAAGGTGTATGTATTTTCTGCATTTTCATAAGCTTCCTCAGCTTCTTCCTTCTGTTCTTCAATTGATGAATATCTTTCTGCTATCGAACCCTTCATCCTTTCCTCTTCTATCTCCTCAAGAATTGTTGATTCAATAATCAAATCAAGTTTTTCATCTTCAAGTTCACTGAATTTCTCATCAAATGATTCTTTCAAAGAGTCGGTCTCTATTTTCATATCTGTATAGATTCTATCTGCCTCTTCAATCGCATCTTTTCCCTGTTCGTTAAGTGAATTGAAAGTTGCAACGATTCCATCATCAGCCCAGATAAGTTCCATTGCTGGATAATAAAGGCTCATGTCAGGAACATAATTATTATCCACTTCGTCGCTGATGTTACTCCCATAATCAAGCATAATATTGTATTTTCCATATGTTTTTTCCGTATCCTCATTTTCAATTACAGAAATTGCATAGGATATGTTCAGGCATGCATCTCTCGGTCCCCAGCCATAGTCTTCATCACATATTCCTGTTTTCTGCATTTCATTATACGTAACAATCAGATTATTCACTGAATTATCTGCTTCGTCAAGGCTCATTTCAAGCGCATCAAGGGCATTATCCATTGTTGCTTTCCAGTAATTTCCGTATTCAAACTGCGCGTCTATGGCTTCAATTGATGAAGAAGCAGCAGTCCAGGTATCACCTACCAGTTCAGTACCCCCGAATATTATGGCGCCCCCGATACAACCAAGAGCTGCAGCAGGTACGGAAACAGGACCTAATATAAGTGAACCTGTTCCAGCAACAGCAGCACCGCCTGCACATCCCCCGAGAGTAAGAAGCACATCTGCAGGTATTTCACTAACTGCCTGCTCAAATTTGCTTTGTATCCTCTCAGCCTCCATCAACCCATCTTCATAAGAATTTTCCGCATTATCAACTTTTTTAATAACAATTTCAGAATTAACTTTTGAATCACTAAGCATGGAACCTGTATCATCCAATCTCAGTTGTTCTATGGAATTCCCCAAGTATATTGAGTTATAAAGCGGAATCTGGTCATGAGTTATATCTATAAGGAGAAATCCGGAACAAAATGGTGAGAGAGGACAAAACGGTGAATTCAAAATGGATTCAACAGTTACAAAATAGATATAAGGATTGTTCTGCTCCCATGTTAAACTTTCATTCCATGGTCTGTCTATCTTGTTTTCCACACCCTGCGCAAAAGAAAACGTTGTCAAAACCAGTAAAACTGCTAAAATAATGTCAATCCGCACATCACCAACCCAAAACCAGTATAGATTAAAACATTTTAAAATGGTTCGGAAAATTACTCTTTACTCTTTTTTATCTGCTCTATAAACATTTGCGAAAGAAATATCTTCTTGGAAAGACCAACCTTCTTCCTTTCAACAAAGCCTTTATTCTCCATAGTTTTGAGAACGCGGGAAACAGTACTTTTTGGCAGAGAAACACCTGCCTCGACATCTTTTTGAGTCACTCCGTCGTGTCCCAGAAGAAATTCCACTATTTTTCTTTCGGTTTCAGGAAGAAGTTCAAGCTTCTTCTCATCAACAGATACCTCTCGTTCAACCTTTAATCTTGGCTTTTTTGAAAAACTATATAGTAGAAAAACAAAGACGAGTAGTATTAGAACAGCTACGGCATAAAGAAGCAAAGGTGATTCTTCCTCAGCATAAAGAGAATATTCAATATCAACTTCTTCCCCTGCAGATACGTCCTTGTAAAGGTAAATCAAACCATCTATTGTTTCAATTTCACCGTTTCCCCCAGTAACCCTTGCACCTGCAGGAAATCTGATGGTCAAGTCTGCATCAAACGGAGAAATATAAGCAACATTCCAGACCAAACCCTTTTTTTCAGTAAAGGATTGTGTTTTGAAGGAAATGAAATCAGAAGAATTAGTAAGGTCAATGGCATCTTCAGGTATTTGCACAGTTGAAACCGAAGATACATCATAATAGTAGACATTGCATGAACCATCATAGTTCAGGAACAGTTTGATTGAAACGGCATGGACTGGAGAAACAAGCAATGCTGCTAAAATCATTACGAGAATGATTCTTTTCATGATTAAACTTTAAAAAGAAAAAATAAAAAAGGAATCATTGGGTGGAAGTTACTTCTTCGATAATGTTTCCTGTCTGGTCAACGCTCAGGACGACCTCTTCCTCACCTATGGTTAAAAACCAGAATTTCACCGGCTTCTTTGCATATATCTTATAGGTAGGCATGTTGTTTTCTACAACAAGCTCGGCCCCCTGTGCAGGGTCATAGCCCTCTTCCCTTACAAGCTCGGTGGCAGCATCAGGTGTGAGGTAAAGCTGGTAATTTGTTCCTTCAGATTCAACGTAAAGAAGGTTCTTATCAGTGTCAGCAACTATTTTCTCTTCTGTTTCAACATAGATTTCGTTACTGGTAAGAAGAACCTTTCCGTTTTCACTTGCCTTTGTAACTTCAACAGTAGATGTTGCTCCGCCGGAAGTTGGAAGGTCGATATATGCTCTCTCAACTGCAGTTTCCTGAACTACCTTTACTCCCTGGACCTCTGTTTCCTCTTTCGTCACCAGGGCCTCTGATACTGCAACGCCGGTAGCAGCAATAGCACGGTCCGAATCTTCCTCTGCATCGTACGGTTCGCTTGTACGTATGTCATCCATAGAAATTGGCATTATCACGAAATCCGGCTGTTCTTCAATACCCTTAAGTATGCGCACCTGAGGTTCGCGTCCCATATAGTATATTATCTGGGTAAGGACTTCATTCGTGCATATCCCTTTCTCGTCAGCGTCCGTTGTTCCACAGGGGTTATACCAATAATCACTGTAGCCCATGTCGACAACTATATTTTTTTCATTCAGGATAACTGAGAATGCCTCGCCACCATATCCCACAAGATCCGGTTCCATGGGCTCTGCTCTAATGACTTCTGTAGAAGTCACACCTTCACCTGATCCAGAACTTCCGTCTTCGGAACTTACTACCCCAACATTAGGTTCTGCTACAATGGCTACTGGAACCTCTTCAATAGCAATGTCCGTTGACCCGGTATTATCCGTGCCGTTTGTTGCAAACGCCATTCCCGCAAGAAGCAGGAACAATCCAAACATATATACAATTTTCATATAATCACCGCACACACTCTTATTTTCGTTATTTAAATAACCTCTCTGGAACAGGATGGAACTAGTTGGAACTAAGGATTATATCCTCTTTATTATGTTCCCTCTTCCTCGTTTGAACCGCTTTATTGCTCCTTCATGCTCAAGTTCAGCAAGAATAAGGCTGATTTTGGAATCTGAGTAATTCAATGTCTCCTTCAGTTCTTTCTGCGTCATTCTGCCCTCATTTACAGCCAATACCTCGAGAATCTTTTTTGCATCTTTGTCCAGTTCTTTCTTCTCCGGTTTTGCATGCTCCTTTTTCATGGGAGCTTTAGAAACATGTTTTCCTATCCAGAGAAGTATTATGCCCATTACAATTACTCCAAAAACAGCAAAAAGAAGTATATTATTAGAAGCAGGACTGGTGAGCACCAGGTCAAGCCTTACATCATCTCCGCTTAGATAAAGATTTTCTGATGCACTATAGAGCAATTCCCCTTCTTCTCCATAGTATTCTGCAATTATCTCATATCTTCCATCAGGCAACTGCACTGAGTAATTGGATTTTTCAGAAACAAGATAATAGGAAAAACCATCTCCCTTTATTTTTATTACTGCACCTTCAAGTTTTTGCATGCCGTCTGCTGTATAGATGTCTCCATATATGTATGCACTATGTGCTATCGAGAGTATAGAGAGCAGAAACAGTGCAAAAAAGCAGTAACGCATGGATAAACATTACGATTTTTTATTTATAAATATATTTGTTTTCGGCATTTTCGAAAGTTTTTATATAAATAAGGGGTTCGGAAGGTTTTCAGGTGAATTGAAATGAAAAATATGATATTTATGATCGCTGCCATCATGCTTCTGTTCGGATGTGTGACAGTACCGGCTCCTGAGGCTGAGGCTAATGAAACTGAGGAGAACATAACAAACGTAACAGTAGAAGAGCAACCTATTGTGGAAGAAGAAAAAATTGTCGAGACATTTGCAATCGAATCTGTGAATAGAACATTCCAGCACACTGATTACGAATTTTCTGATAACTCAAATCCTTTCTCGGATGGTGTGGGAGGAGATTTAGGCAAGACCAGCACTGCTTACATTAAAATAGATGAGAATGACCTGAGCTTCCTTTCAGACGTCTGTGAAAATGAGAAACAGGCATTCTGGTTCAACCTGAAAACAAAGGATAAGAAAGGAGTGATTTTCGAGGCAGTTTACAGTGTTGACCTTGAAGGGAAATGTGAACAGATTAAGTTCTTGGGAAAAGAATACGAAATTGAGGTAGTTGATAAACCAGAAAATGACAGTGAAAAGATAGTAAAAGGGGGAACAATCAGGCTGAAGGAAGGGAATTCAGAATCCTCAATTACACTAAGAGATTCAGGCGCTTTTAACAATGATGATAGATGGCCTGTTGTTCTTGGATGGAAGAATGGAGAACTTGTGAAAATCATTGTTTATATGGGAGGTTATTTCTAC
>DAOVFD010000072.1 GCA_030668565.1 Microcaldota archaeon | reverse complement strand
CGGGTCCCTCAGGTAAGTAAAATCATCGGTACCGCTTACGCTTATAACCCCCTGGACAACCGCATCCACGAGTGGAATTGAACTCACCGCAAAGAGCAGTATTATTGCAGAATAGAAAACCTCCACGAGCTCCATTTTCGCCCAGGTCTTCATTTTTTCATTCATCAGAAGCCCGCCAAGAGCATATACAATCCCGATAAGCATCGTGACTATCATGAATGCCCCTACGGCAATGAGCAGCCACGCCTCGAACATCGGTGTTATCAGGTCAGCCATACTATCCCTTCGCCACCAGGAACTTGGTGAACGCGTTTATGAACGCAATCGTGAATATCATTGAAACCGAAGGTGCGAACAATGCAAGCAGTGAAAGCCTTGCAATCGATTTGAGAATCGGTATGAACAACGACATGTTAACCAGATTTATAAATGCCTCATTGAAAACAAGTGAAAGCTTCATTGACAGGGCGCCGGTAACAGTACTTAACCCCACCGCCTGGAAAGCTGTCGTCTGTGCAAGTGCTCCAAGAACAACGGAAGGAACACTGAAATATACGTAGCTCATTCCGCAGATTGAGCTTATCAGGAACACCGGTGTCTTGTACTCCTCTATATTCAGCTCATCGAGCACCATGAAGTTTATGAAATAATTCATCGGAAATATTATGTAGAAGCCTATCGACAACGCTATCAGGAATGCACCCGCCTCCTTTGTGGGCGGGAAGAAACGCAGCACAAGGCCTGCCGGCAGTAAGAACATTTCAACAATGGAATCAATAACATTGAGCACCGTTATCTGGGCAGAAAGACTTCCGTAAGTCATAACAAACCCAAGTCCCACTACGTTTGTAATGGATACGAACGTGTCTATCCCCGGAAAAACCCTGAACGTTGGCGTAAGAACCGCTTCTCCGATTCTCCTCTGGAATGTTCCCAGGACAGCAGTGCAGCTCTGTATTGCATATACGTCCCTTATTCCCTTGAAAACATTGTCTGTTATTTTTACGAGCACTCCGACCGCTGCCTGCGGTGGTGAATCCTCGCCTGTTATGCCCACTGCCACTGCTTTGCTTGTCGCAAAGAACCCGGTAACGAATATGATAATAAGCAGACAGGTGACAAGATTACTGAGTTCCACATTAAGATAAGCCTCCCATTCCGGGACCTTGAAAAGCTTTGCAGCAAGATAGACTATCAGCGCTATAACCGATATAAGGAATATGACCAGTGAGATAACCTTCGCGTATTCCTCACTAAGTTGGAGGGGATACGGCAACGGAAATGTTTCTGCAAGAGGAAACAGTATCTGGAAGATGAGTAGGTATATGACTGCGGCTACCACCGATGAACCGATAAGGAGGTTGGCCCATACTGTCGCCTTTGCCCTGGTTTGTGCAGAGCCGATCTGACCTACCGCATAAGCAAGGGCTGCTATAATAGTAAGCGTTATTATCATGAAGACAAGTGCCTGCTGGGCTATTGCAAGCAGTCTTTTAAGCATTTCCTCGAAATTCTCGATGCCCGGGGCTATCTCCGCCCCTCCGGTATAAATGGTCACAAAAAAGTACATGACAATCAGAACTGCAGCGGAAACACCCACGGCAGCAAGAAGGCTTCCGGACCAGGATGTTATTTTTGCCCTTGTTTCAACACCAAAAAGCTGGGCGAACATGTAGCCTGCTGCCGCCATCACCACAGCGATCATCATGAGCATTATGAGCATACTCTGGGCGAGTTCAAACCAGTTGATTATTTCCCTTTGGGGCTCCTCTATCTCATCGGCAAGCGGCGTGAACTGGGCGAATACAGGAAGAACAAGAAGCAGAAGAAACATCAGCGGAATCAGTTTTTTCCCCATAATTCACACCAACTTTGTTATTCCGGCCAGTTCGGCTTCTCCGCCGATGAGCATTGCTATGTTCCTGTACATCGTAAGCGTTATAATGATTTCAATGACCGTCATAATCATTACCACAACTATGAACTGCGAAACGTGTTCCACTTCTCTTACTATGAAATGGAAAAGCCCTGCGGAAGAGCTTGTCGGCATTATCGGATTGGTGCCTGCCGACCAGAAGAAATCACCCATGAAACCCATCATGAACAGCCATATGGTCCATACAGTTTTGAAAAGGCTTGCAGCCGCATCCCAAATCCCCTTAATTATCTTGAAACTACCGCACAGAATCTCGTTCCCGGCACACTCATCCTTTGTGGCAACCTCCTGGGCGACCGGTGTCTTATGATACTGCTCCTGAAGGCTTTTGCCACTATCCTTTGCCCCCTCCTGGAATTCCTCAAGGTCATCCCCGGTCATCGAGGTCCTGAAAGGGGAAGTAACTGAGGGCGTATAGACCAGCTCGGCCGGGTCGTAAAGGTCGAATATCACGTAGTGGGAGAAGAGAACGGCCATCGGTAAGACGAAATATCCTGCAAAACACACGGCAATCAGACTAGAGCCTGTCGTTCTTGAGAACGGAAATGCCCTGAGCACGATACCAAGGGGAAGGAGGAGCAGCGGCACAGCATCCCTGAAGAAAAGAAGGATGAATTCCTTTGCATATAACGCTGCGGCAAGAAGACCTGTTGCTTCAACCACACTGGTCTGCGCAGCGCTTAGCATTCCGAGGGATGCAAAAGGCATAAATGAGAATGAGACTATTGCAGGGCCGGCAAAAAGCATACCGAACGGAAAGCTTATCGTTGATAGGAAACCGATAAGGATTTCATAGAGGTAAAGGCTGAAATACAGGTGTTTGATTTTGCTGATGAATATTCCTGTTGTGGCTATGGCGAAGTCCATGTGCGCCGAGGAAAGGCCGGGCGGGATTGTATAGCCTGCGGGCAGGCCCCCTCCCAAAAGTCCTATCGTTATGCCATTGAAAAAAGCATCCGAGGTCAGCCAGAAAAGAATTATAAAAATACTCAGGAAGAATGCAGCAAGTTCCTCATTTGCGACAGCCTTCATCGGGGGGCTTTGCAGAAAATAGGCTATCATAAAGAACAGGGCGGCAACGATTCCTGCAAAGAACAGGGATGAGAATATCATCGGACCCATGATAGGAACTGCGCCCTCTGGAATCACTGACTGTAGTAGGGGAAGCACTAAAGCAATATCCATCATTACCACAAAATATACTCTGTTAGATATAAAAAGCTTGCATTCAGTAATAATTAGCAACAATTTTGAGGTAGTTCAAATGGACAGGGACCACTATATTGAAGAGGCAAAAAAGAAGGCAGGTGAAAAGACCAGGATAGCCGGATGGGTGCATGATGTCCGCGACCTGGGAAAACTGAAATTCGTGCATGTCAGGGACAAAACAGGCATAATGCAGGTCACCATGAAAAAGGGCGTTGTTGAGGACGAACTTCTGGAATCGGTGGATGTAAACAAGGAGGACATCGTTTCATTCGAGGGGGAGATAAAGAAGAACAAGATAGCGCCGGATGGCGTGGAGATGGTTCCGAACGGCTTCACTCTCCTGAATAAAGTCGGCAAAAAACTGCCTGTTGACCCGACCGGCCATGTGCCTTCGGACCTGGATACGCGCCTGGATTACAGATACGTAGACCTCAGGAAAAAGGACATAAGTCTGATATTCAGGATAAAATCGTCACTTATTACCTGCTTCAGGGAATACCTTATTTCAAGGAAATTCGTTGAGGTTCATCCCTCTGCAATAACCGGCGCTGCAACAGAAGGCGGAACAGAGGTTTTCCCCGTGCAGTATTTCGAGACCCGGGCATATCTCGTGCAATCCCCACAGCTCTACAAACAGCTTGCGGTCATCGGGGGGCTTGACCGGGTTATGATAACGATGCCTGTCTTCCGTGCTGAAAAGCACAACACCACAACACATCTCAATGAGATAACCCAGATGGACATAGAGATGGGGTTTGCAGACCACAACGACGTAATGGACATACTGGGCAACGTAACCCTGCACATGCTTGAAAAGGTGAAAAAGGAGTTTGGTGGCGAGTTCGGGGTTTTCGGAAAAGACATAACGGTTCCGAAAAAGGTTCCGCGCTATACTTACTCAGAGCTTGTGGACAAACTCAATTCAGAGAAATTCGAAATAAAATTCGGTGAGGATTTTTCAAAGGAGGCCGAAAAGAAAATCACTGAAATTCTCGGTGATGAGCTTTATTTCATATATGACTGGCCAACTTCAGTAAGGGCATTCTACTCCATGCCTGATGACAAAAACGGGGAGATATGCCATGCTTTTGATTTGATTTACAGGGGGCTTGAAATAGCGAGCGGGGCAAAGCGTATCCACCTTGTTGATGTTCTTGAGAAACAGCTTAAAAAGAGGGGAATGGACCCTGCAAACTTCGAGTTCTATCTTGATGCCTTCAGGATGGGGGCACCGCCACACGCAGGATGGAGCATAGGGCTTGAAAGATTTGCGATGAAGGTATGCAACCAGGACAATATAAGGGAAGCAATGCTCTTCCCGCGTGACAGAACGAGGCTTTCACCATGAAAATAGCAATAACGAATGATGACGGATATACCGAAGGGGTAAAAATGCTGCTTGATTTTGCAAATGAAATCGGCGATGCTTATGCGGTCGTTCCGGACAGGCAGAGGAGCGCTGTTTCTGCTGCAATCACTTTGCACAAACCGCTGCGCATGCATAAGGTTGACAGGAACAAAAATGTTTATACCCTAAGCGGAACACCTGCAGACTGTGCCATTTTTACAATATATGCAAAAGAACTCCCAACTCCGGACCTTCTCTTTTCAGGAATAAACTGGGGGGACAATACCGGCCTCAGCCCTCTTATAAGTTCAGGAACTATCGGTGCCTGCTGGAAGGCTGCGATACATGGGATTCCTTCAGTTGCGTTCTCCATTTACCAGAGGCAGCACAGCGAGGACAGGCTGGGCTGGATGGACAAGAAGAACTGGAGGAAACCGGAATCTGTAAAGAAAACCCTCAGGAGGGTATGGAAAAAAATAGAACCGGAAATGAGAAAGGGAGTATTCTTTGTTGTCAACCTTCCTTCTCCGGACAGGCTTGAAGTTGCAGAAATAGTATTTCCCAAAAACATACAGATGAAAAGAACAGTTCCCGTAATCATAAAAAGAAAAGACGTTTACAACAACCCTTATTTCTGGATGGGCGGCAAGGACCCGAAAATCGAGAAGGGAACTGATCTTTACGAGGTTGCAGTAAAGGGAAACATAGCAATTACAAAAGTGGAGCTTGACAGGCTGACTAATCCCTGAATTTCTTCAGGGTTTTTATTGTATTGTCAATTTCAGATGAGAGTTTTTCCGCATGATAAAGGGCTATATAATTAAGCATGTCTTCGGGAATTTCATCTTCCAG
>DAOVFD010000051.1 GCA_030668565.1 Microcaldota archaeon | reverse complement strand
CATTCCACTCCATGCTCAAGAAAGGAGCATAGCGGCCATGAGGTACCGATACTTATTTACGGAAAGGATGAAAGAACCGACAAAGTGAAAAAGTTTGATGAAATGAGCTGCATGGAAGGGGGACTGGGTCACATAAAAGGAAAGGACATAATGCCCATTATACTTAATCTCATTGAAAAGGCACAGAAGTACGGAAGTTGATTATTTTCTCTTTTTAAGCCTTGTAAGAAGGTCGTAAAATCTTCCTGCATTAAGCCATTCGCATCCCAGTTTATCCGCGAACTTTATTACTCCTTCATCAGATGTTACGACTGCTGCTTCAAGTTCTTTTGCAAGGAGAAGCAGTTCAAAATCCTCCCTGCTGTCAAGTATTCCTGCCCTTAATGCAGAGCGGTATTTTTCCCTTAGTTTCCTGAGTTTTGCCTCATTGTCCGGCCTGTTGTCCCTTGCAAACTCTTCCGCAAGTCTCAGGCCCTTGCTCATTCTTGTACGAACATCTTCTATGAAATCCTCAAATACCACCGCAGGGAGATATATCGCATGCGTATTCGGAGACCTCTTTTTTATATGGATTTCCAGCTCATGCGCTGTCTTCTCATCTATGAAATTCATCAGTTCCCTGAATATGAGTGGGGGAATGTAGAATTCGGCATCAATGTTTTTTATCTTTTTAATGAAACCCTTTACTGCCGATTTCGGTGTTTTTCCGAATTTCTTTCTTGAAGCAGGATTAACGAACAGGGAGGTATCCATAACGAATTTTCTCTGTGGCATGCTACACTAATCGCATAGCAGAATTAAAACCTTTCGTTGCGAAACGCCATTATGGCCGTTCCCTTTGACGAATATCAGAGAAAAAGAAACGAGAAATTCTACAGGGAAAAAGGTGTCGAATTTAAGAAAGAATTCAAGACCTTTGCAGCAGATTCAAGATTTGCCAGGGCTCTTGCCATCGATTTTTACAATAGGATGAAAGGAAAGAGGATAATCAATGTATATGAGTTCGGAGTGGGTACGGGAAGCATGGGGACAAGATTCATGCTTGAACTCAGGAAGCTGAGTGAGTCGCTTGTTGAAAGGACAGTATATCATTTCTGCGATTTTTCAGAGGAACTTGTAAAAAATGCCACTAAAAGGGCGGATTCCTTCGGGTTCAATGCAGATGGAATAATTTACGATGCTGCAAAAGAGGAACCGAAGTTTCTTGTAGACGCCCATTACATATTGATGAATGAATTTTATGATGACCTTCCGGCAAAGATACTCACAAGAAAAGGAAAGGACATAATGGAAGTTGTAATTGACGAAGAGGAGAAAAAGCTTGAGAAGTTTAAAGGGGAGGAAGAACTTAAGGATTACATGGCAGGAATGCCTGAAGGATATTTTATTCCGGTAAATATTATTGCAAAAAAACATCTTGATTACTGTGCATCAAAGGTAAAGGGATATGTAGATGTGTTTGACTACGGCTTCAGGAAAGGGGAAATAAAGGAGATGCCTATTGAGATGTGGAACAATTCCATAATAAGGGAATTCGGAGGACAAATTCGCAAGAATTTGGCCTGTTTGGAAACGGAATTTCCAACTGAAGGACAGATAACAACGGATGTTAACTTTGATTTCATTTCCAAAAATCTGGATGCGAAGGTTGAAACCCAGCTTGAATTCATTGAAAGGGTTCTTGGCGAGGAACTCCATGAAGTTGAGACGGATAAACTGCGCTACCTTACTGAAGAGGAAATCAAGGAAAGTAAACTTGAAAGGCACGGATATCCATCAGGATTCCATGGGGAAATGAGGGAATCAGGGGGATATCTGCATTTGCGGGTGGGATAGATGCGAATTTTACTGCAGTTTCCTGAAGGTCTGAAAAAAGAGGCACTTGAGCATGTTAAAAAATATGAGAAGGAAGGCCATAAGGTCTTCATATCTGCCGCAGCATGTTATGGTGCGTGCGACCTTGCTTTGGATGAAGCCAAAACCATAGGAGCTGAGAAGATAATTCATTTTGGTCATGCTCCATTCATCAAAAAGAAACTGCCCGTGGATGTCGAATACATAGAGTATCACATTGATGTCAATCTTGAAAGGATAAGAAAGGCTGTAGAGGGGATTAATGAGGAAAAAATAGCCCTTGGAACCACTGTGCAGCACATCCATCAGCTTGATGAAATTAAAGGAATTTTCGAATCTGCAGGAAAAAAAATATTTATTGGGAGGGGGAAGGTTGCATACTACGAGGGGCAGATTCTTGGCTGCGACTACCTTGCGGTTACCCGGTTCAAGGATGCGGATGCAATAGTGATTGTGGGTGACGGAATTTTCCATGCAATAGGGGTTGAAACAGACAGGCCAGTCTACGTGATTCATCCGCAGAACGGGGTTTTGAGGAACATTGGGAAAGAAACGGAAAAACTGCTGAAGAGAAGAAAAGGTTCCATCGCAAGGGCACTGGAATGCAAAAAATTTGCCGTCCTTCTGAGTACGAAGCCCGGGCAGTTCCACCCAGAACTTGCTGAAAAACTAAAAAAGGAACTGGAAGCTGTGGGAAGGAAAGCGGTTATTGTTGTTGCGAATGAATTTTCCCCATTGACGCTTACAAATTTTACTGAATTCGAATGTTATGTCAATACCGCATGTCCGAGAATTGCTGACGATGTTGAAGCATTCGGAAAACCGATTCTTAATCCTGATATGGTAAAAGAGATGCTGGAAATGCTAGATTAGTTTCACCAATCCTCTTCCTATCTCGGGTATGTTTCCCCCAAGAAGATTTGTGGAATTCAGAACAAAGGTCATTGTAAGAACCAGTGCTATTAATGGAGCAAGACATACCGCAGTTACCATGTGAGAGAATAACTTTCCTATTCCGCCCGTCCGGGGGTCAAGGAAACTCGTGATTTTTTCTTTTTCCTCTTTTACAATTTCTCTGGCCTTCCAGACACTGGAGAATCTTGTGGCGCTGCATGGGTCATGGATATACGGGGGTTCTGCAGGGGTTGCACACCTGTAGGGAAGGCTTCCGCTGAGTATGGCGGCCTGAGCACCTCCAGGTGGCGGCAGGTCTATCTCACCGTGCGGAAGGGCAATGGTTGATACCATGATGTAGGTCATCGGAAAGACGAAATAGAATCCGATTGCTGCAGCCATCAGGTAAGCACCCGCACCTCTTGTTGGAGGGAATGCACGCATTGCAACTCCGACCGAGAAGAAGAAACCTGCATAGTATTTTATGAAATTGAAGGAATGCACAAGAACAAAGTAGAAATAAATGTAGAACGAAAGCATCTGGGTGGTATTCTTTATACGCTCTGCTATGGCTTTTATACCATAACCGGTAATCGGCTCACTCATGAATACCTCTATGTAAACCGAAGCTACACTCTCAACGGGGATGCTTACCAGATAAAGAAAATCAAGCGCCTCCTGCGCACATTTCACAGGGGGCTGCATGAAAAGTTTCATATAATCTATAAGGGTTGTAATCTCGATCAGATTATCCTGGGCGGTAAGTTCCGGTTCCGGGAGGGAAGGGTCTATATAGTAATTAAGAGTCCCAAAATAGCCCGTAACTCCAAAACCTGCAAGATACATCTTCTTTGCAACCTCGCCAAGCAGCGGTTCACCGACTTCTATCAGACCCAGAACCATAAGCACTATGAAAACAGTGGACACTGCATAAACGAATTCCATCTTTGCAGTCTGTTCAAGATTACGCAAGGCGAGTGCCCTTGAGAGGATTATCAGCATGGTTGAGGCAACAACCGATATTGCCGCGGCTGTTATTGCAATCGTCTTCCAGTCCGCATACATAGCTGTTCCGAAAGGCATCATATCATCCTCCGTAGCGAAGTGAAGGGGGAGTTGTGATGTTGAGTGAAACGAAACATCATATCATCCTCGTCAAGGCGGTTATGTCCACCTCTTCACCAAAACTCTTGCTTAGCGATATCGTGGCCTGTGTAAGCATCAGCACGTTGAATGCGGGCATGACAAATCCGATTACGAAAGCCTGGCCTACAAGCGATATCGGGAACATCATGATGGCCACGAAAAATGTTCCGAAAAGTTTCATAAGCATGGTTCCTATTCCACCTACGGTTCCGCTCAGGAAATCAGCAAACCCCATCTCCTTGAAGTTGCCCGGGTTCAGCATCGTTTCGAACATACCGGTTAAGCTGGCATTATCAGATATATAGTCCACCACGAAACTGCTGAAAGTCACCATCGGTCCGTTGTCGCTGAAAAACACCAGGTAGGTAAACATTGTAAGGAGCGGGAATAACAAAACAAAACCAAGGCATACTGCTATTATACTGCCGCCGAATTTTCTTGTGGGCGTGAAGGAACGCAGGAACAATCCCATCGGAAGATAATATTTCAGGAAAGCGCCTGTTGCAAAAAGGAACGTGTAATACTGCGCAAAATTCACTATGTATGCTATGGATAAAGCCGTGGTTGCATTATAGAGCAGCTGTTTTATCGGCGATGCCAGTCCTGCCATCGGAGAAGCCACAATACCGATTCCCAGGGGCCTTGTATAAGGCGTTATTGAAGCCACCTGGTCCACATAAACATTCAGTATGTAATTCAGATTAAGCCAGTCTGAAAACTGCGTACCCACGTCCATGAAATATTTCTCAGTGAGCTGGTAGATGTTCATTGACGCAAGGTCTGGAGGGTCTGAGGGTATCATTGCTGAAGGAAGCATTCCCCCTATGGTCATGTTGGTCATCATCAGCACCACCATCAGGACAATCGAAACCAGTATGACGCTTACAAACATTTCGTAAAATTCAAGCTTGACAAGGGACAGCAGATTATTGTCCCTGAACAGGGTTCCCCACATGTAAAGGAATGACAGGAGGGCTATCGATGCCATAAGTGCTGCACCTATCAAAGGAAGAACATCCCAGTAGCCGTAGGTTAAATCTGAGGGATTGAACACGTTGACTATATCCATTATGGTTGCTTCCGGCGGCATCTTCCATACCTCAGATTATCTTCATGAACGAGAGATAATTAACAGTAACGTTAAATATCTTCGCCCACTCCCTTGCAAGGGTCAGGGTAATGAATATGTTCAGGAAAGGAATCAGCATACTCATTATCACTATATAGTATACACTGCTTCTGACAAGCTCAAACGCAACGGTAACGGCACCTCCCAGGAAGAAAGGGAACAATACTCCTGCAGCAAACAATGCCACCGCAACCAGTGCTGCCGCTATTGAGAAAATTCCGCTGTTGGTAATGAAAGCGGATACTGTGCTATGTGCATTCGTAAGATTCAGTGAAACAAGCTTATGCGCCTCGTAAGTTACAAGAAACATCAATGGATAGATTACGGCAAGAGCGAGTACGAGGGACAGCAGGGCTTCCCCGGCATTCCTGGTAAAGGGTATTGCCCTGAGGAAAATTGCAAGTGGTATGAAGAGCCCCCACGTCCATCTTTTAATGAAGCATAACACTACGATATGAATCATCCATTCGCTTATTGCAAGCGAAAGATACTGCAAAGAAGTTCCTACTATGTCTATTATCGGTTTCAGCACAGGCCCGAGATTGAAATTATACATTGCCCTGAAGCTTACTCCAACCCACATTGTAGAAGAATAAACCGTGTGTATTGCAGTATTGTAAATAAGCAGAAGGCCGTATGTGCTTATCATATCCGCAACCATTTGTCTCGAAAATGCCATCGCCGCATCAATCATGCAGTCCTTACCCTTATAGACCGGGTCTGTTGCACCTGAAGTGCTGAGTGAATACCAGAAGTTTCCGGTGAATATTATGGCAGCGATGAATACCACACGGATAATCGTGGTCGCAGACTGCCATGTTTCTTCCTTTGCTATCGCCACGAGATTCGGAGAGGCAAACAACTGCCCCATCATGTATATCCCGCCTATTCCGAAAAACACTATCATTGCCATCAGTGCTGCTGGCACGAACCACAGCGAAAAAATAGAACCCGGGTCATCCGAAACCCATTCCTCACCGCAATAGCCGGGGCTGAAAGCATCGAAAACTGTTGAAACCGCCCCGACTGGCGTATGGGCTGCGCTTATGGAAGCATCCCTGAAAGTCTCCCCCTCATGGCTTATGAAGTCCATTGTTTCATTGGACCAGGTATCAAGCGCACCGGAATCGTCATCTGCAAAAGACAGCGATACGATGAAAAGGAGAGCCAGCAACGGAACAAGTTTTTTCATCATATCAACCTCCGTAACGAAGTGAAGGGGGAGTTATGATGTGAAGCGAAGTGTAACATCATATCAGCCTCGTAAGACCCGCTATCTCAAGGTCTCCTCCGAAAGTTGCCGAAAGCGACCTCACCGCAGCGATTGCACCTATTATACCGAAAAGCGAGAAGAAAAGCGAAAAGAAAGTCAGCCTTGCAAGAATCTCAAGAAGGCCGTTTGCTTTCCAGTATCTTGGAAGGAATTTATCGTACCAGTTCTTGCTTGAAATATCAAGGAACCATCCATAGAATCTTTTCTGGACTTTAATATACTGTGCAAGTTTGGAGGTTTCAGAATCATCCTTGCGTCTGAGGTCCCCTAAGTCACCCAATGGAACCATCTCCCCGGAACGGTAATACCTGTCTATATCCTCCTCGTCCATTTCCATTTTTTCGAATTTATTCAATTCACTGCTCAACTCGGCAGTAGTTACCTCCCCGCCGAACATAGGTATCGTTCCTGTAGAGTAAAGGCTGTTGGCTATTGGCGGATTCCTCAGCCCGTTGGGATTTGCTTCTGTGTCTACCATCCACGCGCCCCTTGCCTCCTCTTTAAGGTCAATCATCACCAGTGCACCGAAAGCATAGAAGGCAGGATAGATGAAGTAAAGCGTTATTGCTATTCCCATAAGAAGACCGCCAAGTCTCCTTGTGAAAGTGAATGTCCTGAGTATCGTTCCTGCAACAAACAATGGAGCGAACAATGCAGTTGCAACGAATCTTACTAAAATCTCCTGGAACTTGGTAAGTATCATTATTTTCATTGCCCAGTCAAAGGCAAGCTCTTTCATCACATTTCCCATCGTGAAGAAACCACGCCATGGAGTCCATGTAACGAAACCGGACTGCTCCCAGATAGTTTCGACGTTTATGGAGAATTCAGCGGCAACCGCAGTCCATATATAGCTCACGAATACGGTGAATGCGAAGTCCTTTGCCTCTGTGAAAACCTCTCTCAGATAATAAATCGCAAGGCGGATATGGCAGGATGAGATGTCATGATAGACTGAATGCTCCCACCTGGCTATATCATCCCCGCATATGTGAAGCCCCATCTCCTCAGGTATTCCTGCGCC
>DAOVFD010000066.1 GCA_030668565.1 Microcaldota archaeon | reverse complement strand
CACTTTAATACTTATTCTGGGTGCATGGGAGGATAACTGGTCGCCTTGCCAGCGCATAGGGGTGCGCTGGCCTTTTTCTATCGTTTTCGGTTCAGAGGAATTTACAGGTAATTTTTATGGTAACAATAGACGGTTCACATGGTGAAGGCGGCGGACAAATTATACGTACTTCTTTGACTCTTTCGGCAATAACGGGAAAAACACTGGAAATTATAGATATACGTGCGAATCGCAAACCTCCGGGCCTGAAAATGCAGCATTTAACAGCAGTAAAGGCAGTAAGAAATATATGCAGGGGGGGCTTGGAAGGTGCTGAAGTGGGAAGCAGAAGACTTGTTTTCAAGCCTGGAAAAATAGTCGGAGGAAAATACGACTTCAATATCGGTACTGCCGGCTGCATCACGCTGGTTGCGCAAACAATCCTTCCAATTCTTCTGATTGCGGATAAAAAGAGCGAGGTAAGGATAACCGGGGGAACCCATGTGATGAAATCCCCGAGTTATGATTATTTCGAGAATGTTTTTCTTCCTGCAATCACTCTCATGGGGGCAAAGGTGGAATCAAGGATGCTCAGGCCGGGTTACTATCCGAAAGGCGGGGGAGAAATAGAGCTGAAGGTAGAACCATCAAAGCTGAAGGGAAGGGAAAAATGGCCGAAAGAAGAGCACATAAAGGCAGTAATAAGGATAGCAAACCTTCCCCTTTCAATAGCGATGCGTGAAAAAAAAGTTCTGCTGGAGCATGAGATAGAGGATGTTTCGATAAAAGAGGAAAAAGCATTTTCCCCTGGAAATGCGGTCACGTTATGGCAGGGCCTGAGAGGTTCCTATGTTGTAGGCGAAAGAGGAAAACGTGCAGAAGTGGTGGCAAAAGAGGCAGTGGACAATCTTTTTGCGGAAAAGGAGGATTTAGACAAACATCTTGCGGACCAGATTCTTGTTTATTCGGTGCTTGCAGAAGGAAAAACAGGATTCAAAACATCTGAAATAACCTCACATTTCAAAACCAATTCCGATATAATCTCTCATTTTGTAGAAAGAAAAATAAGCCATAAGAACGGTATTGTTGAAATCGATTAGCTCTTTTCAACCATTTCAACAGATTTTATACTTCCATCCTTCCCGACTAAAACAGTATAATAGTGGGTGGAGACTGGAGAATCCCAGTTTACTCTCCAGTTGTTTTCTTCTTCAGACACTGTCGGGTATGCTGCTTCAAAAAGCTTAATAAATGCATCAACCTCTTCGGTTCCGTCAAATGTGTGGGATGCGATGATTGCCTCCTCGGAAAAAGCTATTGTGCAGGTTCCTTCAGTACATACCTCGCAATTGTGCGTTATATACTCCGTAGGTTGCGGAACGAAATTCTGAACCGGATAATTGTAATAGATGTGCATTCTGGTGGGACAGGCAGTGTTATAGCCCTCCGTAACCCTTGCCTTCAACTCGAAGTATTTTTCACCCGCATCGTTATACCTTTCCTTCACCGTCATTATTTCTATATCGGAATTCGGATATTTTGCATAAAGGTCTTCTATCACGAATTTGCTTGCATCCGCTTCAACGATATTTACCTCGAAAAATTCAACCAGTTTTACAAGTAGCAGTATCATAATAATAAGACTTACGAGTATCAGCAATTCCCTTCTAGTTGCCATACTTAACAGAAACAGGTTAAAATTTTTATTCCTTCCCCTTTTCACCGAGAAGGACTATTGCCTCTGCGATGTCCCCCTTGGTCTCCTTAAGAGCTTCTGCAGCTTCCCCCTCGGAACATCCTGCCTGCTCCATCACCATCTTTATGTCTTCTTCTTTGATTCCTTCCTCGAACCTGACATTGCCTGAAATCTGGAATGACTTCTGTCCCTGTGCGGTTATCTGGATGACCTGGGGATTTTCAATGATATGATTCCCGCTTTCGGTTTCTATTGTGACTTTTGTGGCTGGTATATCTTCCGACTCTATTCCCATCTGGCGCATCATCTGTTGCATTTTTTTTGGGTCCATTCCTCCGGGCATCATATGAATCACGCGAATGTTTCCTTCTTCTCGGACTTTCTTATCTCTACACGCCTCATCTTTGTTATCTCCTTCAGCTTGTTGTATATCTTCGAAGAGAATCTCCCGTAGATGAGGTCCTGCACAAGTTCATCATATTTCAGTTCCTGGGCTATTTTCATGGTTTCATCAACTATTATCTTTCTTATGTTCCTTCTGGTGTTCTCGCTTACCTTCGAACCTGTAACCGCGATTATCTTTATTCTTACCTCATGGCCGTCTTTGGTTTTTATATCTATAACCTGGTGAATAAGTGATTTTCCCCTCCGGGCAAATGTTTTAAGATAAGCAGGCGAGATTTCATGCCCTATCATAATGGTGTTTGCCGTATTGCCTTTGATATCCATTATCCTGAACTTCAGATTGGTGAACATTGCCATCTGGGAAGTCGCCTGCATGCCCATATCCATCAGGCTTCTTTTGATAACTCTGTTTACAAGGTTTTTTTCATCGCTTGAAACAACCTCGCAAAGCTGCTTTCCTTCAAAAACAGGAGGTGCCATGACATTATACCATTTTTTTGTCTTCCATTTGTCAACCACTTTTGTTTTTTTCTTTCCAGCCATTGAGAAATCACCATTTCATAATATGTTATTTGACCAGCAGTTCCACCTGGTCCGGGTCGTATTTCCATCCCTTGGGTATTGCACCTTTCCTCTCGTAATATTTTGCAAGGCGTAGAATCTTGGAAACCACATGCCGATACTTGGTCCGGGTATGAGTATCTTTCTTCCTTTTTTTGAGGTGCTTGTTCATCCTTACTGCCCTTTTCAGTAATTCAAGGAAATCTTCCGGATATTCAGAGCCAACCTTGTTCTTTTTCAGGAATTTTGCAATCGGCATTCCTATTATCGTTCTTACAGCCGGAATCCCGTGTTTATCCCTGAGAACCAGTCCTATTTTTGAAGGCGGAACACCTTCCTTTGCCATGTTAAGCATGAGTTCTTCAACTTCTGCCTTGTCTACGTCTAACCATTTCGGAGTTTTCTTGCTTTTTGGTCTTTTCCTTCCTGATTTTCCTTTTTTTCGCGAATGCATTCTGGCCATTAATCCACCTGTTATCAAAGATTTTCAAGGTAGCTTATAAGCTCTAAAAGAGATTTATATCTATGCGAGTATTTGTTTTTTAATTCTATGCTTTCAGCGAACGTCGATGATTCGCCTTTTGGAATGAATATGGGATCATATCCAAAACCACTCTCTCCCCGTTCGTTTTCAGCTATCCTTCCCTCACACACTCCCTTAAACGTTTTTATCCCGTTCCCATTGTGAAAAGCGATGCACGCCTCAAATTTTGCCTTTCTGTCCTCAACTCCCTCAAGAAGCTTCAATATCCCACTGCACCCCAGTTTCGCCTGCACCCACGCAGAATACGTTCCGGGGAAACCGTTAAGCGCATCTATAAAGAGTCCGGTATCCTCAACAAAAACAGGCTTTCCCAACCCCCCGTAAGCAGCCTCCACCGACTCCTTCGCTATTTCCTCAATGCTGTCAGAGCGTATTTCCCTGTGCCTGAATTCAAAATGCTCCAGGGCTGCCTCTGAGGTTTCTTTTTCAAAAATTTCCTTAGCTTCTTTGAATTTATTCAGATTTCCTGTTGCAAAATAAATTTCTTCAAGCATGAGAAGAGAAAAAGAAAGAAATGCTTTTAACGATATCTTACTTTTCCAGGATTTTCACGCGGTCTATGGAATCGGAAATAAACGAATCCCCCCTACCAAAGAATAAACGGGCTTTTCTCTCTCCAATCAGTATGCTTCTAAGTAGCGTTACAGAGATATCTTGTACATGAAGTGTAGTGGTGTCCATGAGAACAGCATAAATCTTGTAAAAGTGCAAGGGAGATTTAGGTTCATTACACAGTTTAGGAAAAATGTACCTTGCTTTTTCGGATTTTATCTCAAGAAAATAAGACGGATGCATAAGGACATCAAGTTTGGTTATGCCCTCATTTTCCCTTACATAAAGTTTTAGACCGTAATCAGTAAACTCAAGACCAATATCACCGGATGTTATTCTTATTAGGTTTAACACGTTATCTACTCCTTTATCGTGTTCGTCAAGTATAATCAATCGTTTTTCTTTCTCTATAGATGCTAAAAATAGCGAACGGGTCGTCCGTCCAGGAGAGGAAATGCTCGGTTCGCTGGAGATTTCTATCCTGCGGCCTCGCTTTCTTAAGTAGTCTTCTTCTATTGGAGGCTTATATCTGGCAATTGGTGGTTTATGCCTTGCTATGGGCGGCTCTGCGGAGGATAGTTTTCTGGTCATGATATACTATATATTATAACAGTTTAAAAATCTACCTGATTAGCCAAACACTTATATTTGTATTTTCTGTAGTTCAGGTGAGGTGGATACATGTATCACATAGGAAAAGTAATTGAAGTAATCTCTCCTTTGAAAGACAAGAAAATCAAAAGCGCAGACAAATCCATCCAGGCGGTAATAAAAATGTGGGATGATAACGTGTTAATCCTTGAGGTGAACAAGAAGATAGCAGGTTCATTACTGCCTGGCGATTATGTGATAACTGACTATAGTCCGGTAGGCCCTACGTCCCCTTACAGAAAAATGCTGGTAACAAAGGTGCTCCCTAGGGAAAAGGGAAAAAAGATATGGACCGAATTCCAGAAAGAGCTTTCAAGAAAGAAATCTGCACTGGCGCATATGCAGGCAAGCGGACCAGTGCCCGGTTATAGATAATCCCTGCTTTTTTCTTTTGCATAAAGGCCTTTTGGTTCACCGCTTATCCATACTTCATAAAGAGCCATTTCCCCTCTTTTCTTTTTTACTATCTCTGTTTCGTATCCTTCTGCTTCGTATTTCTCTGCAATCCTGTTAGCCTCCTCTATGCTCATCGTGCGCGCAACGCATCTCAGCATGGGTTTTTTCCCTATTATTTTATCTTCATTCATCCATCTCACTGGTCCAGTTCATGAAGTCTTCATCTTCACCTTTTATATCCTTTTTGATTTTTTCCTTTTGTTTTAGTTTGGGTTTTCTCCTGAAGAACCTCACGGTCGCAAATACCGCAAGCACCATGGCTGCTGCTATGCTCCAGAGCATAATCTCCAGTTTGTCAATGCTGTTTTCCGCTTTCAGGATTTTTTCAGAATTGCCGGATTTAACTGCCTTTTCAACCGTTTCTGTTTTGGTTTCTTCCTCTTTGCACAATCTTGTAACATGCTCAGCAATGTATTTGCCGTATTCTTCGGGAATATCCTCCATTTTCGCAGCCTTTTTCTCTGTCAGCTTCTCCCCCATCATCTTCCCAACTACCTTTTCTTCAAGTCCGTTTTCCACTTCCTCAACCAGTTTCTTTGTTTTTTCAGGTTTTTCATCACCTTCCCATGTTTCTACTTCACAGTTGGTATATTTGCTGTTTATAGTCTGCACTTTTATGAGGTTATCCTCGCCGAAGATAATTATCTTTGTGGGCCCTGCTTTTGGTTTGGATTCGAAAACAACAACCTGCCCTTTAAGGTCTTTTGGAATAAGATTTTTGTTCTCTGCCTTTGCAGCAACAGGCAAAAACAGCGAAGCGCTCAATAATACGGGTGCAAGAATAGAACATTTACTGAACTTATTTCCTTTTACTTTTGTCCTCTCCCTTTTACACTTCCCTCTCGTTCTCATATCAATCTCTATATCCTATTTTATCCGACAATTTAAATTTCAGTATGTTTCGCATTTATGGAGTTTTTTCCATCTCCTTAATTGTGCATGGCATTCTTTCTTCAGGACTCCACCC
>DAOVFD010000102.1 GCA_030668565.1 Microcaldota archaeon | reverse complement strand
GGCAATGTCGATTTTCATTTCACAAGCAAAAATTTCAAGTCCTTTTTGATGATAGCTGGCCCAGGACTATTTGCCATTGTTGCGGGTGCTTTCTTGGCTTTGTCCATCCCTAAGGAATTGCTTAAATTATACATTGCCTTGCTGGTATTTATAGTTGGTATCGTTATACTTTTCAAGGTAAATTTCAAATTTTCATGGAAAAAGTTGGTGGCAATAGGATTAGTAAGTGCATTTAACAAGGCGCTAAGTGGCGGCGGTTTCGGACCTTTTGTAACTGGCGGCCAGATAGCAGTCGGCCAAAAAAGCAAGAGTGCAGTTGGCATAACCACATTGGCAGAAGTACCGATTTGTATGGGTTCCTTTATTGCTTATTTCCTGCTTAAAGGTGGTTTTGACGATTGGCCGTTCCTTGCTGCCCTAGTTGTTGGTGCAGCGGCCGGCGGCGCACTTGGACCAAGGATAACTAAAGCGACAAATGAAGAAAAATTGAAATTTGCAGTCGGAATATTTGCATTAGTTTCCAGTTTAATATTAGCGAATAGTGTTTTGCACATCTTATGACTTATAACTAAATAAAACCGAGGGACTATCTCTGCAATCTCAACCATTTCGCAGCATGCATAATCAAAAAGGCTTCACACTCAAATCCACAAACCGAACATTACAAATACGGACTTTGTATCTTAAATAGCACAAAATATCTAAAGTTTGTATCAATAATAGCATAAATTTATCAAAATATTGTATTTTAGCAATAAAATTGCATAAAATAAGTAAAGTTTGTGACATTATAGTAACAAATATAAATATTGCTTTCCATAAAATCACATGGACGAAAAACTGTTTTCGAATGTAGTTTCCGCTTCAGCAAGAAGCGTCGAAACCGCAAAAGTCAGCTCGCTCAGGGAAACCAGCAAAGAAATAGTCGGAAAAATAAAAGCTAGAAAAGGGCTTTATGTCATATGTGGCTTGCGGGGAGTCGGGAAAACGACAATACTCACAGAGCTGTCTGGTCCGGCCGCAAAATCCATTTACCTGAATGGCGAAATAATCCTGAAATATGGTGCTGACCTTCTTGATATGCTCCATCATTCCGAACAGGCAGGCTATTCCACTTTCATGGTGGATGAAATCCATGTCATTCCAAACTGGGAAAAAGACATCAAGATATTCTATGATGAAACGCACCACAATACGGTTATTACTGGTTCGTCTGCAGCAGCCCTGAAAGTGCGAGGATCAGAATTGTCGCGCCGCGCAACCATTTTTAATCTCGAACCACTCTCTTTCCGGGAATACCTGTATTTTAAAACCAGTAAACGATTTGAAAAGATTCGAATGGAAGACCTTCTGGACAGGAAAACACTGCAAGTTGTCATAAAACAACTCACTCCACATACAGGTGATTTTGAGCTTTACACCAGAAGAAATGCCCTGCCGGCAGCATATTTCGAAGATAATCCTGCGGTTTACCTGAACATCGTCGAAAGAACAGTTCGCTATGACCTGCAGTCTTTGCATGAAACGGATGCGCACTACATCGATGCTGCATTCAAGGCCATCAAATTCGTTGCAACTTCAAGTCCAGGTGATGTGAGCTATAGCGGTCTGGCAAGCAGCATCCATAGCAGCACCAGAGTCGTCCAGGAAATGATACGGCTGCTTTCCTATTCCGGCTTGTTTTATATCGTCCCGCCAGAAGGCATAGGGCACAAGGCTGTAAGAAAGGAAGATAAAATCCTGATGCCGCTTTCATTCAGGAGTGCGTTATGCGAAAGCTACGGAACATCGCCTTCTGTTGGCGGGATAAGGGAGGACTTCTTCATACAACACGTAGAGAGCGCGAAATACTTAAAAACAGGGACTGAAAGGAGAACCCCAGATTTTCTTGTTGGGGATTGTATTTTCGAAGTCGGAGGAAATTCAAAGGGCTGGGCGCAGCTGAAAGAGAGGAAAAATGCCTATCTAGTCAAGGAATCCCTGCTTTTTCAGGAAAAGGAAATCCCACTATATGCTTTCGGATTTTTGTATTGAAGGATAGTTATTAACGATTTGTTTTGTTCGCTATCAAATCATAGAAATCCATTGGCTTTGGTTTTTCCAGTTTTATTTCCTTATTTAGCGACCAGAATCCATAAGTCGAGTGATCACCGAACCTCCCTATGGCCTTCATTCCATGGTCTGATATCACAAGCAGCATCCCTGCTTTTTCAGCAGTTCTTTTCACTATGTCATCCATTTCCTTATAGATTATTTTCATCTTGGATTTAACTCCAAAACTTAAATGTCCGATTACATCTGCCGCATTGAAATACCCCATAACAATATCATAATCCTGCCCAAGGCTCTCAAAGAATTTCTGTTTTATTTTATTGTGATGTTCAAAAACAATCTTATCATAATCCTCGACAGTAATTTTCTTGGCAAAAAAATCCTTCATCGCCTGCCTCTCTTTGTTGTGCTGTTCCATATCCTGCGTATAGCCAGGAACATCTATTGCAATATGCTTGTTGAAACGAGAAAAGAAAGTCTCTTCAGTCCCAAGCCTGAACTTCCACATTTCCTTTTCCGCAAGAATCCGTTTCTCCTGGTTTTTCCCTGAAAGAAAAGAAGACCATATCACCATAGTTCTTGGTTCTTCAAACTCAGAAAGGTCTGTTATCCCGTAATTTTTCTGCATCAAATTCGGAAACTGGAATTCTTTCACATAATCATATTCCAATCCGTCTATTCCGACTATCACTACCATCTCATCCCCTCTTATGAGCCACTATTCCCCCACCCTGTACTATCCCGTCTTTTATTAGAACAAACCTTCCAGTCGGAGGTATCTCATTAAAATTGTCAACAACGACCGGTTTCTCAAGTTCGATAGATACCTCACCAGCTTCAAGTCCGGAAAGTTCATCTGAATCAGTTCCAAGAAGCTCAAGTGTGGATGAATTTATCTTCCGTTCTATTTTTCCGATTTTGCATCCTGTTTCCTGCGTCGTTGACTTATAAATTATCTTTTCTCCTTTTTTCACAGGTTCATTGCTCATCCAGAAAACATTTGCGTTTATCCTTGTTTTTGGTTCTGGGCTGATTTCGCTTCCACATACAACTTCTCCACGTCCTACATTCGGGTCGTTTTCAAAAACAACCCCGGTACTTATTCCTGCATATGCTTCAGAAAGTTCAGGACCAAAATTCTCGATACTCGCTATCTTGGCAGTTTTTCCAGATGGCAAGATAAAAACAGAAAGTTATTATTCCTCTCCCCATTTCTATCTGTTAATAGTATCTTGAAGCCTGAACCCGTTGGGTTAACTATTCCAGCGAGCGACGCGAGGTATCTTCCAGCACCGAAGGTGCTATCTTCCAGCGAACTTGTGAGCTATGTTATATTCCAGCGACGAAGTCGCTAACTTCCAGCGAACGCAG
>DAOVFD010000024.1 GCA_030668565.1 Microcaldota archaeon | reverse complement strand
GCATTCTTTCTTCAGGACTCCACCCGTAACTTTCACTTTAGAATGTCCAAATCTTTTCATCTTCTTATCTGAAATAGTCAACTCCCTGAATCCAAGTCTTTTCACATCATCAATCGAAGCACCGTAGACTATTCTGTCAATACCTGCCCAGTGTGCTGCAGAAAAACACATCGGGCATGGCTCAGTAGTGGAATAAATCATACAGCCTTTCAATTTGATATTCCTCAGTTTCTTGTTTGCCTTTCTTATTGCCACAATCTCGCTATGTGCCGTAATATCAGTGTCTTTCCAGACCTGGTTATGCCCCCTGACTATGACCTTCCCATTCTTCACAATAACCGCTCCAAAAGGCGTCTGGCCATTTTGTATTCCTTTTTCCGCAATCTTAATCGCTTCTCTCATGAATTTTTCATCTTCTTTCATATGCATCATCTCTTCGTCAACAGTCTGAATTTTCTCCCAGTTCATTTAAAAATAATCCAGTCACCATATAATTTCATGAAAATACTTATAGCGATAACCGGAGCCTCAGGTTTACAATACGGAAAAAGGCTTGCTGAGGTCCTGAAAAAACAAAAACATGATGTAAAAATAGTGGTTAGCAATGCTGCCAAAGCAGTTGCAGAATACGAGAAAGTAAAACTGCCCAATGCGGATTATGAAGAAGGTGATTTCAGCTGTCCTTATGTTTCAGGTTCAAATCCTCCTGATGCAGTTATAGTCGCTCCATGTTCACTGAAAACTCTGGGACAAATAGCGAATGGCATTTCATCAAACATTATAACCCGCTCTGCAGAAGTTGCACTTAAGGAAAAGAAAAAACTCATTCTTCTTGTCCGCGAAACTCCCCTATCGCTTATTGCAATAGAAAATATGAGAAAAATAGTCCTTGCAGGGGGAATAGTTATGCCCGCATGCCCTGGTTTCTATCATAAGCCTAAAAAGGTTGAAGACGTTATTGACTTCGTTGTTGCAAGAGTGCTTGACCATCTTGGAATAAAGCACAATCTGATGAAAAGGTGGAAGGAATAGGAATTAGTCCGAAATCCGACTAATTTTGCTTATTTTTGGTCGGAAATGCGACTAACAATTCTTAGAGGATTAAAACCCGCTGAGGTCAATAACAGAAAACTGCTTGTTTCAAGGACGCCATCCATATCGAACAAGACGCCTTTAGCCATATTAATAATTTTATAGGTTCTAGATTAAAACAATTCGTTCATCTAAATTGGTGGTGGAATTCATGAACATTTCATTCAGGGAATTTATTGAAAAACTGGACAAGGAAGGGAAATTGCTTAAAACTAAAAAGAAGCCTTCGCTTAAACTTGAAACCGCTTCACTTCTGCATTCGGTTGAGCCAAAGCCATTGCTTACCGAAGTTCAGGGTTCTGACTACAGAATAGCCGGAAACGTTTTTGCATCAAAGGAATTGGTTGCAGAATGTCTTGGCTGCAAAAAGGAAGAGCTTGTAAAGAAAATGCTTAATGCAATAGAAAATCCTTCTGAACCGAAGGTAATTGATAAAAGCGAAGCTCCTGTTCTGGAAAATACGATAACCGATGTTGACCTTGGTAAGTTACCGATTCCATTTCATCTTGAAAAAGACGGAGGGCCTTATTACACATCCGCGGTTGTAATTGCAAACGACAAGGAGCATGGTAGAAACCTTTCATTCCACAGGCTCATGATAGTCTGGAAGGATAAAGTTGTTGCAAGAATACTCCCAAGGCATCTGGACCAGTTCATAATAAGGGCGGAAGCGAATGGCAGGGAGCTTGATATTGCAATAGTTGTAGGCGCACCGGTGAATGTTCTTCTTGGAGCAGCAACTTCTGTTGAGCTTGGCAGCGATGAAATGAAAATTGCGAATACACTTATGCCCGTTAATACGGTAAAACTCGATAATGGGATAGAAGTGCCGGCGGATGCGGAATTCGTTTACGAAGGAGTTGTAACTAAGGAGGAAGTTGATGAAGGGCCGTTTTTGGATTTGACGGGAACTTATGATATAATAAGAAAACAGCGCGTGTTTAAGATAACGAAAATACATCACAGGAATAACGCAGTTCATCATGTACTTCTTCCCGGGGGTGCGGAGCACAAGATACTGATGGGAATGCCCAAAGAACCGACGATATGGAAAGAAGTCAACAAGGTCACTGAATGCACAGGAGTAAATCTCACAGAAGGAGGTTGTTCCTGGCTCCATGCCGTTGTTTCAATCAAAAAGAAAAACAAGGATGAGGGGAGCAAGGCGATTACAGCATCGTTTATTGGTCATAAATCGCTAAAGCATGTTGTAATAGTGGATGATGATATAGATGTTCATAATATGAAAGATGTCGAATGGGCGATTGCCACAAGATTCCAGGCAGAGAGGGACATTCTTATTCTGAAGGACCAGAAAGGCTCTTCATTGGACCCGTCTTCAAATCCTGAAACAAGGGCAACAACAAAAGTAGGACTTGATGCAACAATGCCTCTGGAAGGAAAAGATAGATTCAGAAAAGAAGAATATAAGAAGTTAAAGATTGAAGATTATCTGTGATAGCATGGACCATTCAGTCAAGATCGGCCTGAGTTTCGGAATTACCTCGGGAGTAATTACCACTCTTGGCCTTATGGTGGGTTTGAATGCAGGAACCCACTCCAAAATGATTGTCATGGGCGGAATACTTACAATAGCAATAGCCGATGCATTCTCAGATGCCCTTGGAATTCATGTATCCGAGGAATCCGAGGGGAAACACACCGGAAGGGAAATATGGGAATCGACACTTTCAACCCTTTTTTCAAAGCTTATATTCGCACTCACTTTTCTGGTTCCTGTTCTTCTATTTGAACTTTCCACTGCAATTATGGTAAGCATTGTATGGGGTTTTCTTGTTCTTTCGGCATACAGTTATTATCTTGCAAAGCAGGAGAAAATTGCCCCCTACAAGGTAATCCTAGAGCATCTTGCTATTGCAGTTATCGTCATACTTGTAACCAACTTTGTCGGGAGTTGGATTTCCGAAGTATTTGTTTAGGTGTTTCAGATGAAGAAGCTACAAAATATAATAAAAAAACACGTATTGAAGAACGCATATGATTACGGCAAAGCAGATGCCGGGGCAGTTGTGGGGAAAGTGATTGCGGAATTTCCTGACGCCAGGAAGGACATGAAAAAAACCATGGAGCTTATAAGCAAGACAATTGAGGAGGTCAGCATCCTTTCAAAGGGAGGCATGGAAAAGGAAATGAAGAAATACAAATATGCAAAGAAAAAAGAGAAGAAGAAAGAACTGGAGCTTCCCAATGCAATAGAAGGAGAGGTAGTTACAAGGTTTCCTCCCGAGCCTTCCGGATATCCCCATATAGGTCATGCAAAGGCCGCATGGCTGAATTATGCCGCAGCAAAGACGTATGTCGGCGAAATGGTTCTCCGCTTTGATGATACGAATCCTGAAAAGGAATCCGAAGAATATGTTGATGCGATAAAGAAGGGCCTCACATGGCTTGGAATAAAATGGAAGAAGGAAACTTATACTTCGGATAATATGTCCAGGATATACAAATTTATAGAAAAACTGCTCGGAAAAAACAAGGCATATGTCTGCATCTGCTCACAGGAGAGAATAAGCGAGAGAAGAAGAGACGGAAAGGCATGCATGTGCAGGAACGTCGTGGTTGAAGAGAAAATGAAAAGATGGAAGAATATGCTCAATGGAAAATACAAACCAGGAGATGCAATAGTCAGGTTTGTTGGTGATATGAAATCCCTTAATACTGTGATGCTTGACCCTACGCTTGCAAGAATAATTGAAGCAAAACATTTCAGGCAGAATAAAAAATACAGGGTATGGCCTTCCTATGATATGGCGGTTGTGGCGTTGGACCATCTTGAAGGAATTACTCATCCGATGCGTTCCAAAGAGTATGAACTCAGGGATGAACTGTATTATGCGCTTTTCGATACACTGGATTTCAAAAAACCAAATCTTATTGAGTTTTCAAGGCTTGCAATAAAGAACGCACCAGTCAGCAAAAGACTCATCACTCCGATGGTGAAGGACGGAAAGGTATTTGGATGGGACGACCCCAGATTACCTACGCTCGAAGGATTGAGAAGAAGAGGCGTTCTTCCAGAAGCGATAAAGCATTTCGTTCTTTCCCTGGGCATTTCAAAGTCGGAAAGTGAGCCGGGCTGGGAATTACTTCTTGCAGAAAACAGGAAGCTTCTCGACCCTATTTCAAACCACTATTTCTTTGTGAGAAATCCTGCTGCTTTGGTTGTGAAAAACCTGAAGAAAAAAGTGAAAATGCCGTTGCATCCCAAAAAGAAACTGGGATTCAGGGAGTTCACTGTTGATGAAAATATCTACATAAGCGCAGATGATGCAAAGAATCTGAAGGAAGGAGAGGTTTTCAGGCTGAAGGACTTATGCAATGTGAAATTACTGAAAAAATATGAGAGTAAACTTCTAGGTGAACTTGTTGAGGACTCGATGGTGCCAAAGAAAATACAATGGGTTGCTGACAAATGGAAATCCAGATGTACAGTGCTTATTCCACATGACCTTCTTGACGAAAAGGGGATTTATAATCCGAAAAGCCTTGGGATTGCAGAAGGTTATTGTGAAAAAGGATGTGAGAAGTTAAGCGATAATGAAATAATCCAGTTTGAAAGATTCGGATTCTGCAGGCTTGACAAAAAAGAGAAATTGCAGTTCGTATTCAGCTGTTGAGGGACATTATGATTTCTGATGCTCAAAAGGATAAAATAATCCAGTTTGCAAAAAAACATGTTGCTGAGAACGACCCCTACCATGGGATGGAGCATCTTGAAGAAACCGCGCGCCTTGCAGTTGAGCTCTCAAAATCGGAGGGTGCGGATGCCGAAATTTGCTGGGTTGCCGCAATGCTTCATGACATCCGCAAAGGCAAATCCGGTGACCATGGAACGGAGGGTGCAATAGAAGCCAAGAAATTCCTGCTTGAAATTGACATGGATGAAGGATTTGCAGAAAAGGTCAAGGACGCGATTCATTTCCATAACAAAGGATTCAATGGTGGACCTGTTGAAAGACAGGTTCTCTGGGATGCGGATAAGCTGCAATTGATGAATCTCGAAGGGTTCAAAAAAAGAATGATTCCCTATTGGATTCACAAATTAGGGGAAACCGAAGGGATAAGGAAGTCGATATACGAGTACTATTTTTACAAGGAGAGATTCCATACAGAAACAGCAAAGAGGGAGGCAGAAAAGAATACAGAGGAAATGGAAGAATATTTCAGGGTTTTAAGAGAGAGAATAAACGAAAGATAAACATTTTTAATTCTAATTCGAGAATAATGGTTGTATGCTTCATATCTCCCATCTGAAACTGAGGAATTTCAAATCATTCAGAGCGCTTAATATAGATGTTCCCCCGTCTTTTATCTGCTTTGCAGGACCAAACGGATCTGGCAAGAGTAATATTTGCGATAGTATACGATTTATTCTGGGTGAAACCTCCCTGAAATCACTCAGGGCAAGGAAAGTAAAAGACCTCATCCATGTGGGGGCAAAAGCAGCAGAAGGTACCCTGACACTGGACGGAGACGTCAAGTACGAGATTAAAAGGACAATAAGGGAAGATGGCAAAGTAATCTACAGGATGAACGGCAAAAGAACGACGCGTACTTCCATATTGGAGGCCCTGAGAAGGTACAATCTTGACGGCTCAGGAAGAAACATAATAGCCCAGGGAGAAGTCCAGAGAATAGTGAACATGAACGGAAAGGAGAGAAGGGGAATAATAGATGCCGTTGCAGGGATTTCTGATTTTGAGGAAAAGAAGAAAGAGTCTTTGAGGGACCTTGATGTTGTTGAAACCAGAATAAAAGAGGCGAATATAATTCTTGGTGAAAGAAAGGCATTCCTTGAGGAACTCGGAAAGGAAAAGGAAATAGCAATGAAATACACCGACAATAGGGATTTACTGAACAATTCCAAGGGAACGCTTCTGAAGCTTGAAATGGAAAGATTCGGGAAGGAGAAAAACAGCTTTGACAAGATTGAAAACAAACTGACTGAGGAAAAGAAAATTGCTGATGCCGGATATGATAAAATACAGAAGAAGATATCGGAAACAGATGCCAGAAGAATGGGATTTAGCAGGGAGTTGCAGGGAAAGCAGAAAACCAGAGAAACAATAAGAAAGATAGAAGAACTGAAGGCCTCCATCGGTTCAAGGACGCAGTTGGTAAAGGAAAGGGAAGAGACGATAAAAAAGGCAGGGGAAGAGCAGAAGGAGCTGAAAAAACAGATAAGTAATGAAAGAAAAGAAACCGAGAGTATTGGAAAAGAGGTTGAAAAACTAAGCAGGGAACTGAAATCTCTTGAAGTGGATGCTGCAAAACAGAAAGTTGATACTGCTGTTGACGAGCTTGCCCCTTTGAGAAAGAAGATAGATGATGCAGAGGAAAAAATACAGCAGATTAAGGAGCAGGTGATAACCTTTCAGTCCGAAACAAACTCCAAAAAAGAACTGCTTGCCTCCAAAAATGAAGACCTTAAGGCCCTTGAGTCAGAAAGCTCAAAAAAGAGTACAGACAGGGATTTCTTAAAAGAACTGAAGGAACTCACCCAGGAAAAGAAATCAACAGACATGGAAATCGAGGGGTGTTTCAGCCGCACAAAAGAGATAAACGGTGAGATAAGTGAGCTTGACAAGAGGCTTCTTGAGCTTAAGGAAAAGGCTTCGATATGCAAAGTACGTTCCTCCCCGCAGCTGATGAATCCCGCACTCAGATTGATAGATGATTTGAGAAAGAGCGGGAAAGGCGGCATTTACGGAACTGTCGCAGACCTTATAGAATTCGATCCCAAGTATGCACAGGCGATAGAGGCTGCAGGCGGTGCAAGATTATTGTATGTTGTCGTGGACAGTTCATACACCGCAGTTGATATGATAGAAAAACTGAAGAAGGCAAAGGTGGGGAGGGCGACATTTATTCCACTCGATGTTATAAAGGCCTCCGGACCTGTATCCGCCGCGGGATTCTCATCCATAATCAGGAAAATACGGTTTTCACCTGAAATAGAAAAGTCAATGAGATATGTTTTCGGGGACACGTTATTCATAGACGGTTCAGGAGATGCAAGAAAGGTGGGCATAGGCAATTACAGGATGGTTACCAATTCAGGCGAAATATTCGAACGCTCGGGGGTAATAAGCGGGGGAAGAACAAAAAGCAGTATCCTGGGCTCAAACGAAGCAAAGAAAATAGAGGATGAGCTTACAAAAGCAAAGAATGACAAGAATGCCCTGGTTGAGGAGCTTTATTCGCTGAGGGAAAAGGAATCAGAGCTTAGGGCAAGACGGTCACAGGCTGAAATACAGATTAAAACAATTGAAATGGAAATCAAGGCAAGGGAAGAGGAAGAAGAGGAAATAAAACTCCTGGGAGATAAAAAGAAAAACCTCGAAAAAAGCATAAAGGAAATCGAATCTGCAATTGAAAAAGCTGAAAAAGGCTCTGAAAAACTCAGGGTTGAACTGGAAGACAGAAAAGCGAAACTGGAATCTCTCAAATCCGAGTTGGAAAAAGACGAAGTTGAAATAAGGAAGGAAAGCGATGAAGCGAATAAGAAGAGACTGGATATTGCATCGAATCTCTCATCATTGAAGGCAACCATAGAAGGAAAGCTGAAAGAGGTGGAGATAAGAAAAAATAATGTGCATTCCGGAGAATATAGGATGAAGGAGCTGGAAAAAGAAGTATCGATTATGAAAAAAGAGATAGAAAAAGCGGGAAGTACGCACAAAAGGGAATCAGAGGAACTCGGGCTTCTTGAAAAGAAAATAGCCGAGACCGGAAAAAAGATGGAGAAATTGTTTGAAAACATAAAGCATCTTGAAGATGAACTTCAGGAACTTGGAAAAGAGAGGGAGAAGAAGAGACTCCAGATTGACAAAATGGTCGGGGAACTCAACCAGTTGAGCGTCAGAAGAGCAACTGTGGATACAAAACTCGAGGATATGCTGGAGGAGTATGAAAGATACAGGAACACGGAATTCCTTGAAGGGGTTACAAAGACAAAACTTCATGAGAATATAAACGAGTGCGAGAGAATGCTTGCAGAGCTTGGCAACGTCAACATGGCCGCAATAGAGATGTATGACAAGAAAAAGGCGGAAATAGAAGAGGTAACTGAAAAAATTGGCCAGCTTTCCGAAGAGAGAAAAGCAATACTCAAAATGATTGATGAAATAGAGGAAAGAAAGAAGGAGGCGTTTTTCGAGGCTTTCTATGCAATAAGCGAGAATTTCAAGAAAATGTTCGAATATGTAAACATTGGAGAAGGTTATCTTGCCCTTGACAATCCCAACGAACCATTTGAAAGCGGACTTCACATAAAAATAAGGAAAGGAGGGAACGAATATTCAATAGATGCGCTTTCAGGCGGTGAAATAACTTTGGTGGCTTTGATGTTCATCTTCGCATTGCAGTTCTTCAAACCATCACCATTCTACATTCTTGATGAAGTTGATGCTGCTCTTGATAAGCCGAACAGTAGGAATCTTGCTGATTTGATTAAGAACATGTCTGATAAAAGCCAGTTCCTTTTGGTTTCCCACAACGATATGGTGGTGTCGATGGCAGACATAGTGTTTGGAGTAACAAGGGCTGACAAGGTTTCGAAAGTGGTTGGAATAAGACTCAAGGAAATGACCGCGGCTTGATTCAATATTCCGCGTAGCTGGCCAATAATTCTTTTGATTTCCTGGAGACTGTGTCATCCATGCGTCTGCTGTATATTATTTCAAGAGTAGCTGCGGCCTGTTTTATTATCACTTCGGTTTCCTCTCCATAATTATGCGCAAGCCGGGAAAGTCCGTATATCAGTTTTTCAAGCATGTCAGGGCTGTCAAAAACGTTTTTATCCCTAATAAAGAATGCCATAGCAGAACATCTCAACCAGACACTGTTTTCATTGTTTCCCAGCAACTCCAGGTATATCTCTCCAGCTTCCTTTTTATCCAGGATTTCCAGCAGTGTTCCGGCTTTTGTCCTTGTGCCATCGTCTTTTTCCTTATTTGAAATTACTTTACGTAGATAAGAAACCGTGAATCCCCGGCTTCTAAGAGTGTCAGCCAGACATTTTTCAGAAATCGGTTTTTCTCCATGCTTTTTATTTTTCCTTCCTCCCTTTACCATTCTTTTGGCCATTTTCATCCCCCAACTGATAAGATAAATTATTCTTTTAATACGGTACTCTTTATCGCTACCATCCTGTCTCCTATCACTGTCCCTGATATTTTCAGTGTAACGGTCGAATTAATAGCATGGAAACTTTCGGATTTCAATCCTATTTCGTTTGTTTCCAGGTTTATTCCGTCCGCTTCGGAAGGCATAGAAAGCGTATACTGGTATATCACGCTTCCTTCATACTCAAGTTCAATTGACTGGTTTGAAACAACGGTCAGGACAGAATCAGGGAAGGTCACGTTTACGAAATCCTTTTCAACTACTGTAATATTGGTGAAATTCTCATTGCATTCGATGCTGTACTGGTCTATATATTCTACATAATCCAGATTCTTCTTCTCCATAACCTCTTCAACACCTATCGGCTGGTTGAAAAATACGGTATTCTTCTTCTGGTATTCCACTTCTCCGTCATCAATATCTTCGATATCAACACTGTTTCTGTCCTCCCAGGGCACGAGATAAGTATAAATGTGCTCAACAGAAAGAACTGTTGACCGCACCTCCAGCTCTTTTTCTTCAGTAACAAGCAGTGGAGAGCCATAGTTGTAAAGCATTCCATTCCTTACCTGGGCAACCATTGTTATTCTTACTTCGGTATCAACGTCTACTATCGGCTCAGTAACAACCCTTACCGCAATACTGCCTGCACTTGCATTAATTACCGAACCGTTCCCGAATTCAACTTCCACAAACGGGGGCATTGCAATATTTGCTACACTATATGCGGTTACGTTCCTCTCCCTCAGGAAAACACCTATCGGATAGACATCATCCCTTGTCTCCGTATTTATCAGCGTTCCTTCAGCACTTGGAGAAATATCCTCAACCCCCTCAATTGCTCTCAATTCGCCCGCAATATCCTCATCAAGGGCAGGGGTCACCACAAGAACCGGGTCGTATGTTCTTATCACTCCGGTAAATTCGGTAGTGCCTGTTTCGATGGTTCCGGAACCATTACTGCTTCCCCCACCGCCGCCACCTAGCATTCCGATAGCTACCATTTGGAAAATGAATAGTGCAACGGCTGATAAAGCAAGGATTATCTTCCATTTTTTCTTGATTGTCTCTATCATGTCATTCTCCCGTGAAATTTGCATTACTTCTGTGGTTTGCTATAAACAATAATTCTTTAAAATCAGGGTGTAGATTTAAATAGCATGTGTGAATTGTGCGAAAGGGCAAGAAACAGTGCAGGTTACGCCTCTTTTGTATCAAAAATGCTTGAGGAGGATGTGGCAAGGGTAGAAGTATCAAAACAGCTCTCCGGCCAGCTGAGGCCTCTTGGAAGAACACTTTATACTTCGGTAAACTGGCCTGTAAAAATGATTTATCCCATGTTCGATGCAAGAGCCGCTTATTCGGTCCCCAACAACTATTTCCAGAATCTTTATCTTGATGGGGAACGGCTCGGAGTTGCATTTGCACACGGGGCGATGCGTTCGGTGTTCTTTGCAGACAGGAAACTTATGCTTTTTTCAAAATCGGTAAACTCCAGCGGAGGGCATGAATTCTTCACATCATTCATTCTTCTTCATTTGGAGCCTGACGAATACAAACACAACAGAGCTGCTAACGGTACACTGCTTATTTCAGCAGACATTACAAAGCCGATGAAAAATCTCGTAACCGGAAAAGTTGAAAAAAAGAAGATACTCTTCAATTTCACACATAAGCCTGTGAAAGGAAGAATAGTAACAAGGGAGAAAGTGCTTACTTCAGCACAGTTCAGGAACGTTTATTCCAAATACGGGGGAGCACAGCTGAAATCCGCTTCTATAGATATTGAGGGATATGCAATAACCGTTCCGCATTTTGCCCCGCACCCTTATATGCTCCAGCTCAACCAGGACTTCGGTTTTGCCTCAAACAGGCAGTTTCAGGAGAATGTAATCGAATATTTCAATGCACATCTCGGATTCCGTCATAATCTGATATAGGGAATTTCGTTTTTTCTCAACCATGTCCTTCTCTCCTTATGGTCCGGCATTGCTTTTTCAACAATACTCCAAAATCTTTTTCCATGATTTTTAACTTTCGTATGCGCGAGCTCATGGATAATTACATAATCAAGTATTTCAGGAGGAGCAAAAAGAAGCCTTGCACTTAACGATATTCTTCCGTTTGTTGAACAGCTTCCCCAAAGTGTTTTGTTGTTTCTTAAGGAAACAGAACTTATTTCTGCTTGAAAATACAGTTCATTGAGTTCCCTTAGTCTCCCTTCAACTTCAGGAAGAAACAGTTTTCCGATTCTTTTTTCCATTCCATATGTTCCATCAGGGGTTCTTATCAGAATCTTGTCATCTTCGATTTTCATTCTCTTGTTTTTGCCTTCGATGATTTTCACTTCATAATCTTTTCCAAGAATAGTAAGTTTGTTTCCATCTTCAAGTTTGATTTTCTTCTTTTCTTTCCATCTTCCTTTTGCTATTGACCTTGCAATCCTCTTCAGAAGATTTTCATAGACTTCAATTCTTTCATGTTTCGGAGCTCTTTTTGGAATCCTTATTACTATTTTGCCATCTCTAAGCCGTGCAGTGGCTGCTCTTCCCCTGTTTTTTAGAATAAGTTCTACAGGATAATCCTTTCCATTGATTTGGATGGTTTCCATAGTATGATTTCGGAGAAAGGGTTTTTTAGGTTAATTTTTTGTATGCTGAACTGTTTGCCGGGATATAGATTGATTTTAGGCCAGGAATATCAAACTCTTCTCTTCCTATTCTTCGTACTACAGTGCCAT
>DAOVFD010000045.1 GCA_030668565.1 Microcaldota archaeon | reverse complement strand
TTATCGAGGTTCTTGAACAATTATCAGGTATATGGGTAAGAGAGGAGTATGATCCTAAAACCCTCATAGAAGCATTACCGGAGATATATAAAGACGATGTTATATTGCAATTCGTCGGCGAAATGATGGAAGACCCAGAATTTTCTCCTGAAAAATTTGAACAGACGTTATATCGTTTTCCAGAGGAATACAAAGAAGATATTTTTAGCGACATCTACATAAATTTAGATGAAGAAAACGAAGAAACGGCAAAAAGAATGGAAAAAGTTATGGAACAAACAGAAAATAATGAGTTAGCAGAAGCATTAAATGAAGCGTTGGAAAAATGGAGAAAAGATTGCGAAGAATGGAAGAAACTTGATGAATTAGAAAATGAATCTGATTTTGAAGAAGAATAAAAAAGATTAATGGGTTGTCGTTCTCCTGAATACAAGGTAAAGCAGAATCAAGACCACAACTGCAAGACCTACAACAACAAGTATGAGTGAATCAAACGTCTCCTCTATCTCTGTTGTCGCAGGAGCTGTTTCGCCACCATTACCAACATCAACGGTAACATGGGTTGGCTCTGCGGGAGGTTTTGTTTCCTCTTCTTCAGCAGGAGGGGCTTCTTCAGGGACTTCCTCAGGGGGAGGCGGTGGCTCTGTTTCTTCTTCAGGGATTCCACCAGGGAATTCCTCTGGGGCAAGATAACCACAGACATTGTCATCAAGAGTACAGAAATTGGGCATCATCAGCTGCATACACTCTGCTCCCATATCAGTGGGCTCTGCAGGAGGACATTCAACAACATTTCCATCAGGCTCATAGAAAGTGCTACCTTTGGATTCGTCCTTCCAGACAACATCAACAACATTTCCAAGACAGATGTAAACTGCTGCTACATCTTCCCTTGCACACATTTCCGTAGCTTTTTCCTTTGACCATTCCTCCCCCGCATCACCTGACACCCAGAGCGCGGGGTAAAGGCCAGCAAGCATAAGAAGAACCAATAATGGCTTCATATTCATAATTCCCACCTGCAGTTTATACATTGAAAGAGTATTAAATCGTTTTGGTCAGCAGCTCTCGGCGAAATGATCCTCTTTAGTTCCAGAGGAATATTCATGTGCACTGCTGCTTATAGCATCCTTTCGGGGTTTTGCAAGCCGGGGATGGTGTAGTCTTCCTTCAACGGTTATCAGGTATTTACCATCCTTCTGTCTTTTTCTTTCTTTTTCGAATTCCATTCCTGAAAGATGTTTCTCAAATTCTTTGCATATACCATCTATTTCAGGAACTCTCTTTTTTTCGGATATTATTTCAAGACGCATATTGGTATTACCCTGATTTATCTGCAAACTGACGCGCCCTCCATTTATCGCCCGTTTAAAATTTGCACTGGTAACTTGACCCCATTCCTCTTCTGAAAAGCATCTATCATCCTTGAAAAGGTCGCGCTTGAGATTTATTATTTTACTGGCAAACTTCCTGCCCCAGTCAAGCCCGACTACCTTATCAAAAATCCTTTGTTCGACTTCGGTATAGGAATTATTTCCCCTTCCCCCCGCTTCAAGCGGACCGTTTCCTTTTGGTTTATGCATGGAAAATGGATTTGTCCTGTTCCTCTTGTTTTCCCTTCTTGGTAAGCTAACCTCTCTCATAATAACCCTCTTGGAATAGACAGTATTAACAACAATATTAAACGCTTTTGGTGGCTAGGGTTGCGTCCATTCTATCTCGTAATAATCATAGTCGCTTCCCGGCATGGATATTTCCTTTATAATGTAGTAGGTAACAGAACTCTCCCTGTCGCTTATTGCCATTACCATTTCAAGACCGAAATATTTGCATTCCTCCAAAGCTTTTGCAAGCTCTTCTCCGCCTATATGTTCGTCTTCAGCAAGTGAATACATCAGATATCTTGGCGCACCTGTTTTCGGTGTCTCAATCCCATCCTTTTTCCTGTGATACAAGAGAAAATCAAGTCTTGGTTTTTTCAGACTGGCTTCTATTCTGGTTTTCTTTCCGGGAATTGCAAGTATGAATGTTTTCTTTACACTGTGAGCAACCCTTATTGCTCTTGCCCATTCTGAAATAAGGAGCTTGTTTCTTCTTGAAAAAATATGTATCACGTGCCTTGAGTGCATCCATTCTGCTCCTTTTTTTACAGGAGAGGCACCAGGGAAATATATCCTGAAGTGTGTTCCGAACTTGAACCCTGTTTTCACAACATAACCGCTTAATCTCCAGTCCTCATAAACAGAATACATATCATCGAAATATTTCATTCTTTTCCTGGCTGCTTTTTCCACTTTTTTCAGGCTTGTATTTTTCAGGCTCAGGATTCCCTGCTTCGTCAGAAGTATTGTTTCAAAAACATCCAGTTTTGATATTTTACCCCTGTGTGCTGCCTTGTATGTTCCGAACTGACCTATCCAGTATTTTTCATAAAGTTCTTTTCCCGCAACTTCATCGTCAATTATGGTAATCAAATCGTCTTCCAGAAAAAGACCCTCAACAGCAAACCTGTCCAGCTTAAGCTTTCCGCCTTTGTATTTCTTCACGCTTGTTCTTCCATAACATCCCTCAGCTTCTTCGACATATCTGGCAACGAGGCCCTTGTCCCTCCAGTCCTTGTAGGTAATATAACGGGCAAGCAGTTTTTTGTTTTTCAGGAACAGTGAAGCAACATCATTGAAAGTGTATGTATTTCCCGCCTTGTCATAGCACCTGCCGTTTCTTATATCCATGATGTAGAGGACTTCCTCGGGTTTTAGCAGTATCTCTCCCTTTTTCATAGTTCCGTAAAAGCCGTTCTGGAGTGAGGTTACATCCGCAGGCTCCCTTACCCAGATTTCCTTCTTTTTTTTATCAAATTCAAGCTTTATCATTGCGCTCACCTTTTTTTTAAAATAATCGCGGTGATTTACGCGAGTATGAATGAGATAAAGAAAAAAGAGAATAAAAAGGTACTTATTTGCAATCGGAGTCGCAAAGAGAAGTTGTTTTTACTGTTACAACCGCTTCTCCTGAATCCTTACCTTTTTCCGCTTTAACCTCCCATACCAATGCGCCTTCGCCGATTCTTAGGGATTTGCCATATTCCACTCTTGCCTTACCATCTGCCATTTCACTCATAAAAACCTCGAAGTTCATGCTCAAATCGATTCCTTTTTCATCGACTTTTGTTACATTGACAGACTCCATTTCCCTGAAAGACTTTCCAGAGAAGATTAGAGGCAGAGTATCCCCTTCCCTGATAGTCTGTGTACACGATGTTGTTTGCGTGCATGTGCAGACAGTATCTTTTTGGCTTTTTGGCTTGGTGGCATCTATTATACTTCCCAAAGTAAAGAGCCCTGCAATAACCAGGCCGGTAATCATCGGTGCTTTTTTATCATGAATATAATTAAGCGCCTTCCTCGACATTCTCTTAAAAGTTCTCTCATTTTTAGGTTTGTGCTCAAGTCTCATTATAATCCACCAGTAGAAGTTATGTAACAATACATATAAAAATATACCTTTTAACACAAATCAGTACTCTATCTCAACTTCGCCCCATTTTATTTTAAGGAGGCAAGCAAGCCTCTGTTCCGGATGCGCACCTTTTGAATGAAGAGTTTCTATTTCCTTCTGTGATTTTTCATTCAGGTTTTCTACTCCTTTGAGAATAGTACATACGCAAATCCCGCATTCTCCTTTTTCACATCCAAACAGCATTGAAGTTTTTTCCTTAAAATAGGGAAGAAGATATTCCCCATCAGTAACTTCAAAAGTGACGTTATCGTTTACAACCGTTACCCTTGCCATCAGGATTCGCCCTCAAAAAGTTTTCTTTGTTTAACGGTATCCAATGTTTTCCATTTCAGGCGTATGAATGGTTTTAATTTCGCTAGAGCTTCCTTGTCTTTTAGTGCATCCCTTGTTCTCACATCACTTGGGTAACCGCTTCCGAAATCGAATCCCACGACCTTCTTTATTTTCTCTATTTTTTCATCGCGTATAATTTTCGCACAGATTGAAGCTGCGGCAACAATGGGATATTTTTCATCAGCTTTATGTTCTGCCTCAAACCTTTCGCACCCGAATTTCTTCATCCTTTTCCTGAATGTCCATGAATAGCGGTCGGGCATGTCTATCATAACATCTGCATTTTTCAGTTTGGATACAAGAGCTGCCATTACCTGGGCTTCTATGTCATTAAGGGACATTCTCTCCATTAATCCGTTCAAATCCGCTGCACTGACCTCAATCCATTTGAATTCGCAGAATTTCTTCAATTCAGCAAAAACCTCTTTTCTTTGGGTAGGGGTAAGCGCTTTTGAATCTTTTTTGCCGAATTTATTCAGTTTTTTCTCGTGCTCACGCTTGCAGTATGCACAACAGATAACAAGTGCTCCGATAACGGGTCCGCGGCCCGCTTCATCCAGACCAGCTATATAAGACAACATAAAAAGAATCAGTAAGATAGGTTCCTTTTATCCACAATGATGAAATCCCCGACTGCAAGAACGCTGTCATATGCTATCTGGACTGTTCCGTCTTCCTTTCTAAGTTTCTCCGCTACATCATTGTCTGGATTGGGTTCTATAACAAGGCTGTCTATTTTTCCGGTTACTTCATTGATATTCAAATCGATAAGTCTGCCAAAGTCTTCCCCTTCATTGGTTATAACTTTTCTTCCTGAAAGCTGCCTTGCCACTAAATATTTTACCATACGTATCACCTGGTCGAATATACAACGTACCCTCATAGCAGTTTAAACTTTATAAACATTTCTACAGTTCTCGGAATAACGCCAAGCGATTTAAATCCTTATTCTGCAAATATGCACTATGACAACTGCGCGGGCGGTCGTAAAGGAAAAAAGCGCTAATTCTAAAAATGAGTTTAAGGGCAAACCCGTACTTTTGGACAAGAAAGAACAGCACGAACTTGTGGTTGATAATAAGAAACGCGCTATACTTATAGCAATGAGATATGTTGGGATTGGAAGAAAATTCGGATTAATGTTTGAAGACCTTGAACAATCGGCGAACGAGGGCTTTACAATTGCAGCAAAAAGATTCGACCGGAGCAGAGGAGTGAAATTCACTACCTATGCGGGAATATGGGCAGTAAAATGCATAATGGACCAGGTTGACAATAGCAATCCTTTGCATCTGCCAAGAAACGCCAAACATAAAGTAAAAACGATGAAAGAGGCTCTCGAAGCAATCAGGAATGACCTGAATCCTTCAGAACTCAGTAAAGACGCAAGAAAAGAATATAACTCGATGATGAATGGGGGGAAAAGCCCCGAAACTATGGAGAGGAAAATCAGTATGCTGGAAATCGAGATAATAAATGCTGTATCAACCAATATTTCGCTGGACCAGCCGATGACTGAAGATGGAGATCCCCCACATGAATTCATAGTCAGCACTGAGGAAACAGCATCAGAAGAGGTCGAACGAAAAGACCTTAGAAAGATAATACTCGACGCTATGGAAACACTCTCAAACAGAGAGAGAATAATAGTAGAAGAACGTTTTCTTACCGTGGACCCGTGTTCTTTTAAAGAGCTGGGGGGAATGATGGGCATCAGCAGAGCAAGAGTTCATAAAAATTATCAGGATGCATTGAGAAAATTGAGGAAAGCACTTAAGAGATATATAAAAGAGGAGGAGGGGGGAGGAGAAAGTTCAGATTCCACATTGTCTGGGGAAACCCTACAAACGGTAAAAGACGGAAAAATAGCATATTTGGTAAAGGAGGATATACCTTACGATGTTGTTGGAAGACTGGACTTGGAAAATATAAGTCTCGATAAGCTGATAAGGTTTATCCCGGTTGCAAAAAGACTGAATGTTGTCCACTCCTTGAAAAGTGAACACTTCAAATACTCATGCAGTCCTAAAGGTTTTGAAGCATATGTCAAGAGAACGGCATGAGCTATTAATCCGCAACATAGATCACCCTTCTGCCCTGAATTTCGTATTTTCCCCTTGCAAAGGAATCCACAACCTGCGGGTAGGCCTCATGTTCTATTTTGATTATCGTGTCTGCGACTTCATCTCCTGTCTTACAGTCGCTTATTTCAACCGCTTCCTGATAGAGTATAGGTCCTCCATCAATATCATCGGTTACGAAATGGATTGTTAAACCTGACATTTTGCATCCCTGCTTGAATGCATCGTGCTGGGCATGCGTGCTTCCCTTGAATGCAGGAAGCAATGAAGGGTGGATGTTGATTATCTTGTATTTGTAGGCATCAAGAAGTTCTTTTGATTTTATTATTCTCATATAGCCTGCAAGGACTACCAGCTGCACTCCGTACTCGTCGAGCTTTTTCTTTATTTCCAAATCGAACTGTTCTCTGTCAGGAACCGCTTTTTTGTCTATTATTTCGACTGGAATGTTCTTTGATTTCGCTCTGTCAATAGCTTTTGCTTCAGGATTATCTGTGATTAGGACTTTTACCTCTGCTGCGCATTCGCCTCTATCTATTGCATCAAGAATTGCCTGGAAGTTACTTCCTCTTTCGGATGCCAAAACAGCTATAGGTATTTTGTCCATGATAGATATAGAATGGGAAAGGATTTAAATTTGCGATACCCATGGTGTATGCATGCAAAAAGGCAGAGGCAAGAAACTGAAATATACTATGGCTGCATTTGCTATTTTTCTCCTGTCAATATCCTTAGTCAGCGCCGGAGCATCTGGATCCATACCTAATGGCTATATTAGAACGGAAGGGACAGCCGAGGTCAATATCACTTACTTTAATCAATTTGGACAAAATGTCTCTTTTGAAGAATTGTACGGTGATGATGAAGAGATATGGATATTGCGCGCCAGCTGGTATTCAAACCCCTATATTTCAGATTTAAGTAGGTTAGATTTATATGAAACGGATGCGTGTGATTCGTTTTATCATTGTAAGTGGGATATCTATATGGAAGACTATGTAAGTTCGGAAAAATTAAGAGAAGAATGGGAAAAAGACTGCCTTAATTCTAATTTTAATGAAATTACTTTTCATTTGGTTATTAAACCGAAAGATGCTGATGAGACAGACATCAGGAAGTGCTTGCCACCGGCCAGAACAATAGAAGATGGTAAAACACTATATGGCGTTTTAGAACAGGAATACTATGGTTGTGAGGATATACACCTATATAAAGTGACCGTCAGTTCCTATTTGAATGTCACGCCAACCAGTGAGACGAAGTACATAGGAAATCAATCATTTTCGCATAATCTCAAAGTGTTTCCTGACCGTGTTGAGGTTGAAAAGGAATCAGATTATGTGACCTGGATTATTTTATTCCTCGTAGTTCTGGTTTTTGGAATTCTTTTCTATACTAAACTTACTAAACTTTGAGATTGCGCTTTTATGTGTCTATGAGTGATTTAAAAGGATTTTCTTGTAAGATATGTGCATGGGAAGACAGGTAAATAAAAATAAAGTGGCCTAAACGCTTAACCCCAAGATATCCGGACAAGATTTATTGAAACGGGCCCGGTGGGATTGTCAGCTTGCTGGCAATGTGAAAACGCCAGTTTTCAAGCGTTTGAACCCACGACCATCGCCTTTAGAGGGCGGTGGGAATTGAACCGCAGTTCAATGCAACCATCGCCTTTCTTCAATTATGGAGACAATCCTCCAAGGCGTTAGGAGAGCGCCACTCTATCCATTTCAGGATCCCGTTGACTCGGTTTACCTCAGGGCTTTCCGACAACGCATCGCTTCCCGATTGAAACCGAAGGGTTTCAATGGGCGCAATGAACTTCGTTCATTCGCGTGCCCGAAGTTTGCATAAGTCAAAGGGACCGAACTGAGCTACGGGCCCGTAGGAATGAAATTTGTGTGTTAACGTTTAAAAAATATATCAGAGAATTAGGAGCATGTGCAATCTATATCTTGAAGGTACCCGGGCTATTATTGACCTGGCCAAGTGTCCCTACGAATTCGCTTCTCCTGAATTCATCAACTTTCACCTGAAAGACTTATCCACGACTGAAAAGCCGATAAAAACGATAAGATACGAAGAGGAGATAGTGGTCGAGCTGAATGAAGAGGAGACATCTGTGCTAACAGAGTACGCGGCATTCATAAGGCAGCTCGAAGGCATTCTGCTTAAAGGGGATATATACGGAATACAACAGGACCCGTATTACCACAAACGAATCAA
>DAOVFD010000098.1 GCA_030668565.1 Microcaldota archaeon | reverse complement strand
AAGCAATATCATACTGTGGGCAAAATTTTCGGTCTCCCGCACCAGCCAGGACGCTGATTCGATTAATCCTTCCAGCAGCAGCACGCCGGGCAGCACGGGAAATGATGGAAAATGGTCTGCCAGATATTCCTCAGCCAGAGAAACATTCTTAACTGCCTTTATTTCCCTGCCCGGCTCCAGCGAAACAACCTTGTCAATTAGTATAAATCGCATAAGTTAGTTCATTGTTCATAGTTCGTGGCTCGATTCACTATTCAGTATCTACTGTACAGGCCAATTTTGGTTATTTTAGTGATGGGGAGCAGTTTTTCCAGTCTTTTTTCGCTTTTTTGATATACCTGGTCACAGTCCATAAGGACTCCATAGGAAAGGCCACAGAGATTCAAAAATTATGAAACCACGGATTACACGGATTTCACGGATTTTATTTTTAGCCACGAATTTTCACGAATTTATTCTAACCCTTTTTAATTTGTGTTAATTCGTGGTTAATATTTCTCATCTTTTTGTGCCTTTGCGGCTTAGTGGCTATACTTTTCACTTTTTCCTTGTTTTGTCCTTCTTTTTACGTTATTATAAGACGTTAATAGCCGGGTCATCTTGGCTTTTGATAATAAATCCTTTTTCTGGCGAAAAACGGTAATTTTTCTTGGAGGATTATAAAATGTTGAGAAGAAAAGAAACCAAAAAATGGTTTGGGAAGATTTTAGTGGTGATTGGTGAGTCGTTAAATGGTGAAAGGTGAGATATGAACCATAAGGAACAAGTCAAAGGGAAAATTACAGGAAAGGGTAATGAATTAGACCGGCGCAAGGATCTATGGAGCAAAATTGATAATGCCTACGAACGAGGTGGAGAGGGTACAATTAAGTCCGTTCTAATTGAGCACAGTAATAGCATAACTATGGAATTTGATAAATTATTAAAACAGCTTAGAGAAAAATTGTAATGAGGAAAAGAAAATGATGGTGTTGAAAACGTTGAAGGTAAGAGGGTTTAGGGCATATACGGAAGAGAAAGAGTTTACCTTTGATAACCCTGCAATATTTCTTTTTGGTGAAAATCATCGTGGGAAAAGCAGCACATTGAATGCTATTGAGTGGTGTGTGTTTGGGAATGAGTGTATAGGGGAGAAGACCATGATTCCTGAACGCAAGCACTGGGAAATACCTAATCGAAATATACAGCCCCCTATCGTATTAGTTGAAGTGGAACTCAAAGATAAAGAAACAGGAGATGAGCTTACTATCACACGTAAGTGGGTGAGTGCGAGGAAAAACGAGTTGAAAGTAATTTTGCGTGATGGTGAGTTATTACGAGGGGAAGAAGCCCAGGAGAAACTTGCTCAGCTTCTTAAATCATCATTTAGAGACTTTTTAACAACCGTGTATCAACATCAGGAAGCCATTAGAGCTATTCTTACTCAAGACCCAAGGGAAAGAAATGAAGCTATTGACCGTCTGTTGGGGCTTTCAGATTATAGAAACATACTCAGAGGCATTGAGGTGGCAAAACTCGGAACGGAGCAGAGGAAGATGGGGGGTGGCTTTGACAATTTTGTAGGTGCAATAGATGCTGTCTTGCGTAGCCGAGAGAACGATTTGAAAGATAAGAGAGTAAAAGCAGTCGAGAAAGGACTTAAAAAAGACCGGCTTTGTGAGAAAGGAGCATTAGGAATTGCCAGCGAGGTTAAAGACCAATTACTCAAATTTGCCTCAGAAGTAAATCTTTCGCTTGCTGAGTTACAGGTTCCAGAACAGTGGAGAGATCTAAATGGATTCCAAGGAACAGCAGACGGAGAAATAAAGCGATTTCGCTCAGAAATGCCTGATGTCAAGAAACAAGAGGATTTGTTTAAAAGGAGCGCCAAAATTACGGCATTGAAAGAAAAGTACAAACAAAAGGAAAAAGATTGGAATATCATTAAGAATGAGTTTGATGTTAAAGAAAAAGAAACTAAGAAGTTACTGGAAGAACAAAAAGAAGTAGTAAACAAAATTAACGAGAAAGAAAAACAACTGAGCGAAGCAAGTGCAAAAGGAGCCGTAATAACTAAAGCACGAGATTATCTCCGATTAGAAGGAATAGATAAGAATATATGTCCTGTCTGCGAGACCAAGAAGCCGGATTTGCTCGACCAGGTAGAGAAAAAATGGACGGAAAAGTATGAAAAGCTTGTTGGCGTGGTTCAGGATGAATTAAATGACTTTAAGAATCGACAAAGTGAAATAAAAATTTGGTTTCGAGAATATGATGCGGTTAAGAGAAGTTTTGAAGATGCGTATAAGGCCGTTGGACAAGTTAAGAAAGAAATCGGGGAGGCGCTGGGTAGAGAAATTACTGGAGAGGATGATCCTGATGCAATTCTTAGCAATGCGTTGAAGCAAGTCGATAAAAAATTAGAAGAATTAGAAAAAGCTGTAAAAAGCAAGCAAGAAAATTTGGATGAGATAACTTCTTCTCTGGGAAAGATGCAACTCATTGTGGACATACTCAGTCTTGAGGAAAAGAAGAGAATAGTCGAGCAAATTCAGCAGTCATCTGAGTATCTCCGGCTAGAGGAATTGAAAGATCAGATGGCTATGATGGTTGATGATATAGAAAAGATTAAAGAGGCGATAAGCGAAGCATCTCGTGAAGCGGCTGAGCAGAGGGTTAGTGCAGCAGGGAGGGTGATAGATAATTATTTCCATAGAATTGCAAATAATCCGTCGATAAGCAAAATAGCATTTACATTAAAAGTTGATTCGAGAGGCCTTAACTCGTATGTATTCGAAGATCAAAATGGGAGGGACATTACACCTATTCTCAGTCAGGGAGACCTAAATGCTCTCGCATTGTCTATTTTCTTAGGAATGGCTCACTCAGAGGGGACAAACCAGCCCTTTGGATTTGTTATGTTAGATGATCCTTCTCAAAGTCTTGGGGCGGAACATAAAGAAAAACTAGTTGAGGTATTGGATGAAGTTCTGGATGAACGGATGGTTATTTTATCCTCTATGGATAAGGAATTACAGGATTTAGCTCTTTCAAAAATAACCAAAGCCAAGACAAAATATACTTTCTCTGACTGGACTCCAGAAAAGGGACCTGAGGTGAAGTAAGAATAAAGCCTATGAAAACTGAAGTATATGAGCGATTGAAATCGCTCCACGATAAATACGGGCCACAGGAATTTGGTAAACTTTGCCAGAAATTTCTTGCGATTGGCTTTCGACTGGCAGGGTATAGTCATATAGTCGAAAGGGGTGTGCAAGGGGTGGATGTGGATGCCGCAGGAGAGAAAGGGGAAAAATACAGTATTGAAGTTAAGACGACGACGAAAAAGTCGGTTAATTTTGAGCAAAAAGATGTAGATGGCCTTCAAAAGCGCAAGAAGGATGGTTATCAAGCTGTACTGGCTGTGCTGCGTCTGGATAGATTCTCAAATTGGATTTTTGCTAAAGCTGACAGAATCAAACCTGGAAGTCTGTTTATAGATTCCCTTCGTCCTTATAGATTGCATGAACTCGAAAGATGCATATGCCCGCTTATTGACAAAGCAATTAGTGAGCACTTCGAAGGTACGATGGGAGAAGCACAGAGATATTTGGATAATGTGCTACGGAAAAAGGGTGTAGAGGTAA
>DAOVFD010000116.1 GCA_030668565.1 Microcaldota archaeon | reverse complement strand
TAAGGAAATGAGCCTTGATGGAATCCAGAAAGTGCTTGATGCAATGGGCGTAAAGGACACATACGATGTTTATCTTGAAGGCGATTTACCCACTTTCGGTGGACTTGGCTCTTCTGCCGCTTTTTGTGTTGGATTGGTAAGGGCGGTTGCTGAGGAAAGAGGCATCGTGCTTAATGATGAACAGGTTAACAGATATGCCTATGAAGGGGAGAAGGCATTCCATGGAAATCCTTCTGGGATAGATAATGTAATGGCTACTTACGGAGGACTAATATTATTCAGAAAAGGAACAGGGGAAAGCTTTTTTGAAAGATTAAATCCAGGCAAGAAGCTGGATATTGTCGTAGGATTTACAGGAAAGCTGAGCAGGACCGCAAAGATGATTGAAGCTGTCGGGAAATACAAGGAAGACGATGAACAGCAGTGGATGCAATTAATGGACCAGGTTTCAGACCTTGTTTATAGGGGAAAGACGACGATTGAAAGGGGAAAGCTTGTTGAAATAGGAAAATTGATGAATGAGAATCAGGCATTGCTTTCTGAAATAGGGGTTTCTGATGAACTTAATGACAAGCTTATCAGGATAATGCTTGATGCCGGTGCGCTTGGAGCAAAGCTTACCGGTGGCGGTGGCGGAGGATGCTGCATAGCTCTTGCAAGGGACAGGGTAGCTGCACAGGGAGTCATAATGGCATTGAAGAGAGAAGGATTCGACTCTTTTTACACGCAGATAGGATAATTTTTTAATGTTTTCATACCACTTCCTATTCATGAGAGGCTTCTATATTATCTTGTTCGGAATTTTTGGACTGCTGCTCCTTGGTTGTGTAAGCCCTGTGGATATTGGAGGGAAAGGCGAAGAAGTAATCATAACAACCGACCAGGAATGCATTGGTTGTGCGGATGAAGAAGAACCGGAAGAGGAGACGGAAGAAGTTCCTGAGGAAGAAGAGGAAGTTACGCAAGAAGGTCTTACTCTTGAAGAGGCACGCCAGATAGCACTTAACAGTTCCTGTATGGAAGAAGGCAATATCACGGACAACTACACATACAACAATTACACGCATACGTGGTGGTTTGACATGGATATAGAAAAACCGGGCTGCGCGCCTGCGTGTGTGGTTGACGAGCTGAACAGGAGTGCGGAAATAAACTGGCGCTGTACCGGTTTGATTCCTGAAAATGAAACAACTGAAGAAAATGAAACGACAACCGAGAACGAGACTGAAGAGTTTGACCCTTATGAAAACGCAACAGGGTGTGTGGGTCCGAACGAAACAGAGTACAACATTTACATCCTAAATGAAACATGGTATCACGGAAAAATATACATTGATGAATGTGCACTTGCAACTGTTGTAAAGGACTATTACTGCAAAGATGGTGAATTGAAGAACATTAACACTGAATGTCCGTCAGGTTACGACTGTAGGGATGGAGTATGCAAGGAGATGGAATACAAATGCACCAAAACATTCGGCAATGATACCACTGTCAAAGGGCATATTGTTGTAAGCAAGGGACTGAATACCATTCTTGACGAATATGATGAATGCATGGATGAAGGAACGATCAAGGAATGGGTTTGTTACGAGAACGGCAGCGGAGGTTATGAACTCCTTTACTGCGGAAGCGGACTGAAATGTCCTGAGGATTTCGGAAGATGCGTAAGGAGCGACTGCAAGGAGGACGATGGAGGAGATGTTCCTGAAATATATGGTACTGTGGAGGTCAATGACGAGGCGTACCACGATACCTGCATAAGTGACAAGAGACTTAAGGAGTATTACTGCTATGGTGATTCTGTAAGATCAAAAACATATACCTGCATGAATGATACCTGTGAAGACGACCAGTGCGTTCCGGCTTACACGTAATTTTTTTCTTATTTTTTCCACAAATAGCTAGGTTTAAAAACACTTCCCTCCATACTATATAACACGTGATGTTAATGGCTGGTGGTAGAAAACTGGGATTCAAAAATATTCCGCGGGAAAAGGGCGGTGTTCCTGAGAAGGTTGCAAAACTTCTTGGCATAAAACCAAAACTACCTCTTGTTCTTGTTGATGATAAAAAAAGAATAGATAGTATAAACCTCATAAATTTCACAGTAATGATTGAAGAAAATACCTACCAGAACATATGCAGGGCGCTTCAGGAACTCAATAAGGCGCAGGATAGCGAAGGGTTGAGATTCGTTGCATCAAACACAAATTCAGTAGACGTCTGTATGGCTATTCTCAATGGAGACTATCCTGAGGAAATCAAAAAGATTGCGGAAAAGAAAGTCGGAAGGATGGGCGCAGAACTAGACAAGGTCGAAGAAATATGCGCGAATATTAAAAGACTGGAAGATGTGCTGAGAAATAGGTATATGAGTGTTGAAGAGAGCGCAGAACTTCTGAAAGAAAATACTAATCTTTCAAAAGAGGTAAGCGAACTTGGCGTACGTGACTTGTTTGACCTGGCAACAACCACTCATTCCACACACGTCTGCCAGGTTATAGCTAACGGGAATTATCCTGAAGATATCCGGGCTTTTGCAGAAAGGAGAATGGAGCAGCTCAGGTCCATTTAAAAATATCCTCGTACTAATTATATGTGGTGGGTGATGAGTATTATGCGACATAAAAACAGATGTGTTACAGGTTGTGGGGTTGACAATCCGAAAAACTGGATGCCTCTTGATGAAAGGTCGTTTGTGAAAGTTTTTACTGCTGAAAGACTGCTCAGAATGATTGGCGATGATAATCCAAAAGAAAGAAAAAGCGGAATTAAACTGCTTTGTGATAAAATCAATATTCTGGAAGATAAGATAAATAAGAAAAAAGACAGTAAAGGGGAATATGGGGAATTCAAAAAATGCTTAACAGTGCTTATCGATAT
>DAOVFD010000062.1 GCA_030668565.1 Microcaldota archaeon | reverse complement strand
TTGACCCGGACTACAGCGACAACCAGGACTGGCAGGTCGCAGTAGGCTGGAAGAACAAGGGGGCAGCTGCCAATGTGGGAGGAGCTGGCGAACCGCCCTTCCCGGGACAGGTAGACCACTTGAGAACGCTTGTCATATATGGAGATGATATTGCATCACTCTCCAGCAGTGGTGACAGCAAGCTTGAGGAGAACGACTACTTCTCGATTGTTCAGGACCCTGTTGCATGGAAACTTACCTATGCAGGACTGAGCATTGACAGCTCTGACAGGAACAGCCTCAAGTACCAGCTTGAAAGGACCAGCGACTACACGATATCCTCATCAAAAGGACCTTTGACCGACGACGCTACACCTGAGAGAGTATCCTGTACCATATATGCGCCGTACGTGAAGGTATCAAGCTCAAAGAGCGGAAGCACCTTTGAAATTTCAAATGGTGCTACTGGTGAAGCTGGTGTGGTAACAACCCTTTCAGATGACAAGTTCTGGATTGCAACAAGTGATGTACCCACTCCAGTAACCTTTATCGACGGTTTATCCTGTAGGGCTGACAGCGATGGTGGATGTCCAGACGGTATGAACAAAAACTTCGTAGACCCAACATACTGTGAAGCCACCTGGGGAGGACTTTCTCCGTACAATACAAACGGACCTGGTACAGTGTTCATGAAGCTCTCTCCGAGCTCGCAGTACTACGGTTACAAGATCTATGACTGGGTAACACCACAATCGACTATAGTGCAATACGCAACTGTCGGTGATGGAGACACCTCATGGCTTACCGGTGGTATGTTCGAAATTGCACACTACCTTACCGTCACAGGTGGTGGTAATCCTGGTGGTGGTCCTTTTGATTACCCGTGTGGTGGAGGTCCGCCCGACGCAGGTTCGTATATGGGTTGCCTTAGAGATGCTGCCTATGATATGGGTGTAGGATACACATGTGTTGCTGAAGGTGGTACTGAGCCGAGATGTTTCGGTAGAACCAGACTTGATGAAGCTACTGTGGCAAACGACCCTGACTGGTACTTTGCATTCTCAGAGAAGGCAGGAGTTGATACATCAAACAACTTCGCTGACTATGCATTGAACGGTCTGTACCTTGGTGGCCTAACTCCGGGAGACGCAACCTTTAACTGGGATACACAGGACGGACTTGGTCCGAGCTACATTACCAGAGAGGATTATACTCTCTATATGTATGCAGGTCCTGTAAGTGCCAGGGGTTCGGTAACAACACTCGAAGAGGGTGGACTTACTGAAAGAGGCTCTGTGTTCAGTGCAATTGACGACACGACAGTAACCTACTACATGGCAAACGACCTTGGTTACTCGCAGTTCGTCCTTGCGACTTCTGAAGCAGCAGAGGGTGAAGGAGCCACCGCAATAAGGACACTCGCAGAGGGTGAATCCACAACAGTAAGCGGTGTAACCATCAAAGTCCTCGAAATAACAGAGGATGTAGGTCCGTGCACTGCGGCAGGCGGTTCTGCAGCATGTGAGCTTGACATGTCTCCAGTATCTGCAGTCATTATGCCAAACAACGAAGCATCTGTTGAAAGTGTTGTTCCGTATGCAGACGCATACAAAAACCTTGTAATCCTTGACAGGGATGCAGTAGGAGTAAACACTGTAGTCTCAATCGGAGGAGACAAGGTCAACACCGTAACAGCAGAACTTCTTGAGGGCTCTGCAGTTGACTGGACAACTGAGAGAGTAGTTGTCAAGGAAGTCGTACAGGGTTCCAAGATAGTTGTTGCAGGAGCAGAGATGGAAGACACCCTTGAAGCTGCAAACGACTTCGTTAGCCAGCTGAGAAAGGCATAAAGTCTTTCTTCTTTTTTTCTTTTTTTATTTTTATATTGGAAATTCTTTCCAATGCGGACAAATTGTAAATTTGTCCTCTTTTCAAAAAAAAACAGTCAGTTATAAAGTTTTTTCTTGAGAATAATTCTTATGGATTTTTCTAATCTTTCCCATCTTTCCGGAACAGCGGGAATGGGAGGCACAATAAAGAATTCGCCAGAGGATTTCATAGTCGAGGAAATAGGCAGCGACGGGACTCTATTTGGGACTGATAAAGAAATCACACGCGTGGATGAGAAAGGAGATTTTGTCCGCTTTATACTGCAGAAAAGGGACTGGACAACAGAAGGGGCAATAAGAAGAATTGCAAAGGAACTCGGAATAGGCAAAAAAAGGTTCAATTATGCGGGAAACAAGGACAAAATTGCTCTGGCAACGCAGCTTGTTTCTGTATTTAATGTGGAAAAAGAGAAAATCCTTTCCTTAAACCTCAAGGACATAAAAATAAACGGAGCCTGGAAATCAAAGGAAAGGGTTTCCCTGGGTGACCTGTTGGGGAACAGGTTCACGATAAAAGTGGTCAATCCGGAAAAAAACGGCGATATTGTAAATAAAATATACGGCGAGCTTGGGGGCAAGTTTCCGAATTATTTCGGCGAACAGAGATTCGGTACTACAAGAAAAAACACCCACATAGTAGGGGAGTATATTATACGGTGCAGACTGGATAAGGCAGTGCTTGCGTTTCTCTGCGACACTGAAGGTGAAATCCATGAGAGTGCAAGAATTGCAAGGGAGAAGCTTAGGGAAACGCTTGATTTTGCTGCAGCATTGAGGGAATTCCCAAAACACCTTAAGCTTGAAAGGAGCATGCTTGCACATCTTGAAAAGAATCCGAATGATTATGCAGGAGCATTGAGGTGCCTTCCAAGAGGGACCCTGCTGATGTTCGTTCATGCCTTCCAGTCTTATATTTTCAACAGACTTCTCTCCGACAGGATATCTGAAGGGGAGGTTAAACCTGAGGAAGGCGAACGCATGAACGATTCCGGATTTATCGAGGGAAGAATCATAGGATACGAGACCGAATTGAATGAAAGGGAAAAGGAAATTCTTGCCGGACTTGAAATAAAAACAAGGGATTTCAAAATTAAAAGCATGCCAGAAATTTCATCAAAGGGAAGTTCCAGGACATTATTCGCACCGCTGAAGGACTTTTCTTTTTCAGAATCCACCTTCAGGTTCTCCCTGCCTGCGGGAAGCTATGCCACGGTAGCATTAAGAGAGTTTCTGGATGTGAAAAAAGCGAAGAGTGGATGAAAGTCTAAGAACCGTATCGTTTAAATACTACTTTTCTCTTATATATTGGTGAAATAAATGGGAGAATATGAAAATGTTACGATGGATATGCTTTACGACAAACTCCAATACTTAGAGAAGAAAATCGAAGAAATAGAAACCATTTTGTTATTGCCAGAAGAAAAGCTTTCTGAAACCCAATTAAAGGAATTGAAAGAAATAAGAAAACATATGCTAAAGTATGGCGGAATTACATTAGAGAAACTGGAGAAAAAAAGGAAGGCTGATTAGGTTGAGGGTTAAGCTTTCAAAACAAGCGGAGAGATTCATGCTAAAACTTGATGAAAAGGCATATGGTACAATTTTTGGGATTCTAAGGAAGCTTGAGAATGAGCTGATTCCCTATAAGGAATACGACGTCAAAAAGATTAGCGGAACGAAAAACGCCTATAGAATACGAAAGGGAAAAATCAGAATTTTATACACCATTGAGAAAGACATTGAGCTGATATTTGTTGAGAAAATAGAACGACGCTCAGAAACGACCTATAAATAATCACCAGGTATCCCAACGAAAAAAAGAAGCTATGGTGAACCATAAGTGAAATAAGATTTTAGTTCAGTTAAGGTTCAGGAATAATTCACGTCGAGAAGGTCAAAATATTGACCAAAAATCATCAAAAACGGTCAATATAGACCAAAACTTTATAAGGTCTTCAGAGTTGGATGAGTTAATAATGGATGTGAAAAAAGGCAATGTTACATCATTTTCCAAAAAATAAGGCTTTGTGAAAATTTGAAGAGATTCCTAAGCTTTAAAAATAGCTTTCGACAGAATTATATTATGGACTTCACTGCAATAATTAAGAAAGGAGAAAAACAATTCGTGGCTTTATGTCCGGAGTTGGACGTAGTTAGTCAAGGGCACACTATCGAGGAATCACTTGATAATCTAAAAGAGGCCGTCGAACTTTATATCGAAGAAATGGGGCTTCCGGAAGGTGTTGGTAAGGGAAAAGTAATTATTGCTAGTTTTGAGGTAGAAAAACATGCCAAAACTTCCGCGTCTCTCGGGTAAAGAAATTATTAAGGTGCTTTCCAAGATTGGGTTTCAACCGGCGAGGCAGAAGGGAAGCCATGTAATTCTTGTTAAACAGGCTGAGCAGGAAAAAAGAGCGGTTGTCGTTCCGAATCATAAAGAGATAGATATAGGAACGCTTATCGAGATAATAAGACAAGCTGGTTTGAAAAGAAAAGAATTTTTAGAATTACTCTAGCTATTTTTATGAAAGAGGAAAATATAGATTTTTCAGTATCAAAAAATGTGTTCTACAATCCGGACATGACCTTCTGCAGGAGCATGTCATCACTTGCAGTGGGAGCAATAGGAAAGAAACTTGACGTCTGCGACAGTTTCTGCGCTTCAGGAATAAGGGGACTGAGATATGCGGCAGAAAACAAAAATGTGAAATCAGTTACTTTCATAGACATTGAAAAAGCCGCTGCAAAACTCGCTGAAAAAAACGCTAAAAAATCCAAGATAAAATACAAGGTCGTTGAGGGAAACATATCAAGGCTTGCATTCGAAATAGCCGCGGATTTCCTTGAAGTTGACCCGTTCGGTTCACCAGCACCTTACCTTTATGACGCCTTCAGGTTTTTCAATCCCAAAAAAACAGCATATCTGTCCGTTACTGCAACGGATGTGGCGGTTCTGTGCGGCGGAAAAACAAAGGCATGTATAAAGAACTACCATTCCCGGCCGTTGAACAATGAATTCACCCATGAAACCGGACTTAGGATAATGGTCAAGAAAATAGCCGAAACAGCTGCGGAATTCAACATGGGGATAAAGCCCCTTGCTTCATTTTCCGACAGGCATTACCTGAAGACAATTCTCGAGGTAAAAAGAGGTGCGGAACTTGCATATGAGAGCATGAAATCTCTTGGTTATATAGAATTCTGTCCTTCCTGCGGTTACCGGGAAGCGGTAAAATTCCCAAAAGGAAAATGTTCATGCGGCAAAAAAACGGATTATGCAGGGCCGTTATGGCTTGGGGAGATTGACAACGTGAAATTCATTGAAAAAATGGAAAAGCTCAATGAAAAAAGAAACTATCTGCACAAGCGGGAAATAACAAAATTCCTTGGCCTCATGAAAGGCGAAACGGGAATGCCTCCTTATTATTACAACGTGCACCTTCTTTCAAAACGCAAAGGGAAGGGTTATGTTCCGAAAATGGATGAGATAATTGAAAAAATAAGAAAGAAGGGCTACAAAGTTTCAAGAACCCACTTTTCACCGGTATCGATAAAAACAGATGCACCTTACAAAGTTATCTTGCGTTCATGAACCTGATTATTTCCCTGCTCGGATAGGAGTGTTTTGCAAGAGGCCGCGCAACCACGTGTCTGAATCCAAGCTGGTATGCCTCTCTTTCATAAAATTCGAAAACATCTTTGGGAACGTATTCTAGTACTCTCAAATGGCTTTTTGTCGGTCTTATATATTGCCCCATCGAAATTATATCAACCCCTGCTCTCCTGAGGTGTCTCAATGCTGCGAGCACTTCGTACCTATACTCCCTGAACCCGAGCATAAGCGACGATTTTATTATTATACTTTTGTCCAGCTCCCTCATCGTCCTTATTACCTGCAATGATTTCCTGTAACCTGCCTGCTTATCCCTTACTATCGGCTGAAGCCTTTTTACTGTTTCAAGACTATGGCCCATTACATCAGGCCCTGCTTTGAGGACTCTCCTTATAAGGTCCCTTCTTCCCTGGAAATCAGGTATGAATGCTTCAACAATAACGTCCGGATTTCTCCATTTGATTTCGGATATGCATCTTGCAAAATAACCGGCCCCCAAATCTCTCAAATCATCCCTGCTCACCGAAGTCAG
>DAOVFD010000006.1 GCA_030668565.1 Microcaldota archaeon | reverse complement strand
GCTGCTTCAGCTGCAGTTAATTCAGGCATAGCAAACAAAATAAGAGGAGTAATAGTTGAAAGCCAATTAGCTGAAAACCAATTCGATGATGATATAGAAGTTGAAGTGCTTTGCGATGAAGTCCCGGCTGAGCTGGGTTCGTGCAATCATCTTACTGATTTTCCTTCAATGCCCGTTGGCGGCCTCATGACCTGTAATCACGAATTGAAGGAGATGACGCTCCGTGATAATGACTTTAGATATACTAAAGTAAAGATAATTCTGACATCAAAGGATGGCAGCCATAGTTCGGAAGTCCGTCTGCCCACGAAAATAAAGGTGGAATATTCATGAAAGCACAGGCAACGATAGAGTTCATGATGATATTTCTTGTTACCATGGCAGCAATAGCGATGATATTCTATCCTCTTGCAAAGGCGCACAGAGACTTTGGAGCTGAAGCAGAGGTTGTAAAGGATAAACAAAATTTTGAGGATTTTATCTACGGTGCCCAGATATACTGCAACGGTAATTTCAAGACACCATCGAGCATTCTGGGTGCTCCAGGCCATGGATTCAAAATACAGAATGACAAGGTATTCTTGGTTCTGGATAGTGGGAAAAAGGAATTCAAGGGCTTTTTCAAAGGCTGTACGAATGATGATTCATATGAACCGGTATAAAGGTTTCGTTTCATACGACGGGATGTTCAGTCTTATTCCCATTCTGCTTCTTACGGTATTCATACTTAACACTATGAATTTCCTGATTTATGATTCAATAGAGAAAATGAATTCGCAGGAAAAATTCAATCTTATTGTCGTGGTGGCGGATTATATAGTAAAGGAAGGCGGGGCACACAAGGACGGAGAAAAGGTTTATCCAAATTGGATTGACGAGTCCGAACTTGACGGAATGAAAAGCGAACTTCCTGAAATGAGAACCTATCTTAGCCTTCCAAATCTTGAATTTGGTCTTGAGAATGCGGATGGATATGACGGGGAGCCGGATAAGACATGTGTTTACAGGATAGTGGTACGGGGCCAGGACAGGGAGCTCGACAGATTATTCGTGTGTGGTTGAAATGCAGACACTTGAAGCAATAATATCGTTTACTGTTTTCATGTTGTTCACGTCATACGTTCTGCTCCAGCTTGAGGATTACAATGGCGTGGATGATTCCCTTTACAGATACCAGCTTGCAAACGATGTATGGAGGGTTTTGTACCTCAGGGGTAATTTTGAATATCTGCAGGATGAATCGCAGCTTGATGATGAATTGAATGAGATAGATGATATGACCGGACTCTGTACATATGTAGGCGGTCAACGCGGCACCTCGGACGATTGCAGGGGTAAACCAACACTGGAACACATTGCGTCTGTAGAACATGTTCTTCTGTTAAACGGTAATGCGGAACAGAGGATGCTTTCTCTTTATGTTGTAAAGAAATAACCAATTTTTTGGTAGTTACTAATATATATGTATTAAGCGAAGTACTCCCATGAATAAAATAGGGAGCGCAGTGAAATCGCTGAAAGAAGGAAGAATGATTGTAATTTACGACGGGGACGAAAGGGAAGGTGAAGCAGACCTGATTTTCCACGCTGGTTTTGCAACTCCTGAAAAGATAGAGATACTCAGGAAGGATGCGGGGGGTTTGGTCTGCCTCGCTCTGGATAAAAAATATGCAGAGGATCTTGGTCTTCCTTTCTTTACAGAGTATCTTTCAAAAGCAGGAGGAACTCTGGAAAAACTCGAATGCAAGAAAACTGCCTATGGGGATCCACCTTCATTTTCAATTCCTGTTAATAATAAGAAAGTCTATACCGGAATAACCGATAATGACCGTGCGCTTACAATTAAGGAAATTGCAAAACTCATTGAATCAGAAAATCCGAAACAGGAATTTATTGATAATTTCTATTCACCAGGCCATGTTTTCCTTTTGATAGGGAGAGACATCAAGAACCGGAAAGGACATACGGAACTTGCACTTGAACTTGCACGGTTTGGAAAAATGAATGGTGCAATGGTACTTTGCGAAATGCTTGGAAAAGGCAAAGCACTTCCTAAGAAAGATGCTCAAAAATATGCGGAAGACAATGACCTTGTTTTCCTTGAAGGGGTTGATATATATGAAGTTGGGAATCGTTGATACCATGTTTTCAAGAGTGGACATGGGGGAAACAGCAATTGATGAAATAAAAAAGAACTATCCTGAAGTTGAAATTATCAGGAGGACAGTACCCGGTGTAAAAGACCTTCCTGTGGAATGCAAAAGGCTTCTTGATGACGGCTGTGTTTCCTGCATGGCACTTGGAATGGTTGGGGGAGCTCCTGTGGATGCGACATGCGCACATGAGGCTTCGCTCGGAATACAGCAGGCAAAACTGATGACTGGAAAACACATAATAGAGGTGTTTGTTCATGAAAATGAGGCATGGAGCGAGAAGGAATTCCAGTCAATCTGTGAAAACCGTACAAGAAAACATGCTCATAATGCAGTTCTGCTTGTAAAAGAACCGGAGACGCTTGTGAAACTTGCAGGAAAAGGCATGAGGCAGGGCAAGGAGGATGAAGGGCCCATAAATCTGGGAGAGAGGGAAACGAGATTAGGAATAGTTATTTCCACATTCAACAGGGAAATAACAGAAAGGATGCTTGAAAGGGCAAAGGAGATGGCACGCAAGGAAGCGGCAAACATTGTTAGGATTATTCCGGTAAGGGGAAGTTTTGAGATTCCTCTTGCAACAAAAAAGCTTCTTATGGACAAGGAAGTTGATTGCGTTGCAGTGCTCGGAGCGGTTATTAAGGGTGAAACGGCACACGATGAAGTGATAGTTAAGACCGTTGCAAACAGGATAAGTGAGCTTGCATTGGAGCACAGAAAGCCGGTCGGGTTCGGTGTAATAGGTTTCGATGCCGATTGGGACACTACCGATGAAAGGGCCGAATTATATGCGGAAAGGGCTGTCAGGGCAGCAGTGGAATTTTCAGAGGTGCTCAGGATACATGAGGATTGAACACGTGGCAGAAGCCGGGTTACCTACAGAATTCGGAAATTTCAGGATTCACGCATTCAAGGATGACAGTGGTGGGGAGCATCTTGTGCTTGTGAGCAGGTGGGAGAAGGAACCTGTTCTGTTAAGGATACACTCAAAGTGCACTACGGGTGACACCTTTCATTCCCTGAGATGCGACTGCAGGAAACAGCTTGAACATTCACTTAAAAAAATATCTGGAGAAGGGGGCCTGTTGATATATCTGGACCAGGAAGGGAGAGGCATAGGACTTTCCAACAAGATAAGTGCATATCATCTGCAGGATAACGGAAGGGATACTGTTGAAGCCAATGTTGAGCTTGGCTTTTCTGAAGACGAAAGGACATACGAAACGGCTGCATGGATAATCGGGTATTTCGGGGTAAAAAAGGTGCGGATGCTTACGAACAATCCGGATAAGATAAAAGGGCTTGAGAAAAGCGGCATAACAGTTACCACGGTTCCGTTGCGTGTCAAACCGACGGATTTCAGTAAAAAATATCTTGAATCAAAAAAGAAGAAGCTGGGGCACATGTTATGAAATTCATGAGGCTTGCAATATCTCTTGCCGGAAAATCAAATCCTTCTCCGAATCCCCGGGTGGGGGCGGTTATAGTGAAAAAGGGAAGAATAATCGGAGAGGGTTATCATGAAAAAGCAGGGATGCCTCATGCGGAAATAGAAGCAATAAAGGATGCTGTAAAGAAAGGTCATAACGTAAGGGGTTCAACACTTTATCTTACTCTTGAACCATGTTGCCATATCAATAAAAGGACGGCTCCGTGCACCAGGGCGATAATGGAAAAGGGATTCTCAAAGGTTGTCTGTGCGATGAAGGACCCGAATCCTCAGGTTAACGGAAAAGGGATAAAAATCCTGAGAAAAAGCGGCATAGCTGTTGATGTTGGTCTGCTTAGGGAGGAAGCCGTTGCGATAAACAGAGGATACATCAAGAGCATGACAAGCGGTCTGCCCTATCTGGCAGTGAAAATGGCGTTGACTCTTGACGGAAAAATAGCAACAAACAGCGGGGAGTCGAAATGGATATCAGGAAACGATTCGCGCGAACTTGTGCATAAACTCAGAAGAGAACATGATGCGGTCATGGTGGGAGTCGGCACTGTTCTTGCAGATAATTCCTCTCTCACCTGCAGACCTGGAAAACAATCAGGGAATCCGGTGAAAATAGTGGTTGATAGCAGACTCAGAACCCCCCTGAATGCAAAACTGTTGGATTCCGGGAATGTGATATTTCTCACAACAAAAAATTACAATAAGAAAAAAAGAAAAATCCTTGAAAAGTCCGGAGTCAGGTTCGTTGTTGCCGGGGGTAAGAGAGTGAATCTTGGGCAGGCCTTGAAGCAGCTTCCGCAGTTTGGTATTCTGAGCATACTCGTTGAAGGTGGAGGGGAACTCAACGCCTCCATTTTTGAGGAAAGGCTTGCAGACTATATCTACTTCTTCACAGCACCAAAAATAATAGGCGGAAGAAACGCGAAAACGCCCGTTGAGGGTACTGGTATAAAGAAACTGAAGGATGCGATTACCGTAAATAACATGAAAACAAGAAAAATAGGCGCTGATGTTCTTATCGAAGGCGATGTTTGCCATTAATCCGTTTCATTCAGTTCTACGTATTCGACCCCTATCTGGTCTACATCCCTGAAAACATACCATCCGTCCTCTTCTTGCGTATTATCGTGCGTAAACCAGAAATCCTCAAATCCGTCGTATACGGATGCCTCACTGGAAACCAGAAAAGCCGGAATCATAGTTATTCTGTATTCCGAGACTATTGCATTTCCCTCTACGGATAAGATGTCATATTCGGTAGCATCATCCACATACATATCGAATATGACTGCAAGGTCTGCGGCAAACAGGCTGACGTTGTAGCATTCTTCACATTCCTCATCAGTGATGTAGATGAATTTCACCTTTCCACTTACAGAGCCGGTTGTCGTATCGTAATAAGGCGGGATTACTTCTCTGTAGACAAGCGAACCATCATCCTCAACCGTTCCTATGCCAGAAAACCAGATTGAGAGCATCCGGCTGTCCCACTGCCCCTCTTTTTGCAGTATCAGGGTAGGGAGCTTTGTTATATTGTATTTTGCAACCAGTGCCCTGCTCTCTCTGGAAGAATCGTAGACTGTTTCCACGTCAACTATTCTGGTTCCTATACCCTCCTCATCCTGCTGTAATCCGTTTAGAAGAGATTCGGCGGAATCCCTGCATCCTTCACAGTTTTCATGTTTCAGTATTATTGCAGTCGTATTTGGAGACAGAATTTCACCTTCAGCAACCCACTGGTCTTTCTCTTCTTCAGGTTTCGGACTGAGGGACAAAAATACTCCTATGGCAATAATCACAATAAGTATCAAGACCCCTATAACGAGTAGTCTATTGTCTTTTTTGGGTCCGGGAATCATGGTATCACTTGGAGATGTAAGTTTAAATTAATTCCTATATTATTTCGGTAAATATGGAAAAGAAGGGAATCAGCAAGAACACAAAGATACTTGCAGTAGCCAGTTTTCTGGTGGATGTAAGCAGTGAGATGATATTCCCCCTTCTGCCTTTTTTCCTTACGGTGATTCTGGGTGCTCCTGTTTTTGCGATAGGAATAATGGAAGGCCTGGGGGCATCTGTTGTTGCCCTGGCTGCAATACTGTCCGGTTTTTATTCTGATAAGATAGGCCAGAGGAAAAAAATAATCCTTTTCGGTTATGGTCTTTCAGCTGCTTTCAAAGGATTTCTTGCAATAGTGACGTCCTGGCCGCAGGTTATTGCATTGAGGCTCATTGAAAGAATAGGGAAAGGTGTAAGGGACACCCCGCGGGATGCACTCATAGGTTTATCGGAGACAAAGGAAACGCTTGGCAAGGCATTCGGGTTCAGGAAATTTCTTGATAATGCGGGTGCGGTAATCGGTCCTCTTCTTGCAGCTTTCTTCATAGCATTTCTGTTCGGAGGCGAGCATACCGAATCTGCCTACAGGCTCCTCTTTCTCATAGCAGTTATTCCGGCGTCTCTTGCAGTTATTGCACTGTTTTTCATCAAAGATAAGCCATCAAAAGCAGAGCCGCCCAGGATAGCGTTCAAACATATCCTTTCGAATGTCAAGGTAAGGAATTTCATAATAGTGATGGCATTTCTTTATCTGGGGGGATTCAGCATGATGTTCTTCCTGCTAAGGGCCAGTGATTATATGGTGCTGGTCTTGATACCGATAGCGTATCTGGCATACAATGCATCCTATACTATTTTTTCGCTTCCTTCGGGAATGATGGCAGACAAATTTGGTGCAAGAAAGACAATACTATTTGCGATGCTGCTGTTTTTATCTGCACTTATTGGTGTCGCATTTTTCCCTTCCCTTACAGTGCTGTTTCTCGTGTTTATTGCTCTGGGCTGGTTTATGGCAATAGCAAAGACCGTTCCGCAGGTTTTCATTGTGAATAAGATGGAAAAAAACAACTATGCAAGTGCCCTAGGCTCTTACAGGGGTCTAACCGCGCTTGCTGCGTTCCCTGCGAATCTTGCTGCAGGTTTCCTCTGGACAATATCTGTTTTTTCAGTTCCCGGGACATTCATATTCTCGATTGCAACGACAGTACTGGCAATTGTGTTTCTTTTAGTATTTGTGCGGGATTGAGTGCCTTTTTAAGTCCTTTGGAAGCATATCCCTTTTGGTGAAATCATGGGAAAGACCGAGAAGTACATCTTTGAAGAACTAGGCAGAAACGGAGCACTTTTCTTCGCTCTTATAGACCCCATCGATTACAAGGACATCAAGGATGCTGTGGCTACTGCAAAGAATGCGGATGAGGCGGGGGCAGATATAATACTCATAGGGGGAAGCACAGGAGTCCAGGGAAGCATTCTTGACGAGGTTGCAAAGAACATCAAGGAGAATGTTTCAAAGCCGGTTGTCCTATTCCCTGGAAACATAGGTACGCTTACGAGATATGCTGATGCCGTTTATTTCATGTCAATGCTCAATTCCAGAAATCCCTATTGGATAAGCCAGGCACATATGCTTGCTGCGCCGATGATTAAAAAATATGGTGTAGAGCCTCTCTCAACAGCCTATGTCGTAATTGAACCGGGTGGAACAGTAGGTTATATCGGAGATTCAAGGCTTGTTCCAAGAGACAAGCCCAAAATAGCTGCAGCATATGCGCTTGCGGCACAGTATATGGGCTTCAAATTCGTCATAACCGATGCAGGAAGCAATCCAAAAAACGGTCATATACCCCTCGAAATGGTAAAAGCAGTAAGCTCAGTCATAGATGTACCTTACATCGTGGCAGGAGGGATAAGGACTCCTTCGGAGGCAAAATCAGTGGTAAAGGCAGGGGCGGACATAATCCAGGTCGGAACCGCTCTCGAAGAGAGTTCACAGGTTGAAAAGATAAAGAGCATGATAAAGGCTGTTAGAGAAGGGGCGAAGGAGAGATAACTCTTTTTAAATTGTGTTTTTAGAATCTAATATCAACAGGGCCTGTAGCGCAGTCTGGATAGCGCAGCAGCCTTCTACGTGTTTATATTTTACGAAGATAGCTGACGGTCGGGGGTTCAAATCCCCCCAGGCCCGTATAAGGTGATAGAATGGCGGTGGAAAAAGAACTGAAGGAGATTCACGAACTCATGGGAACTATTCTTGCGGATACCACAATACCCAAGAACATAAGGAAAGCCATATCAGATGCAAAACTGAGAATAGAGGGCGAGGATGAAATTACAGTCAAGGTGAGTGTGGCAATATACGTGATAGAATCTATAAGCGATGACATAAACATGCCACCTCATGCAAGGACTCAGATATGGGGCCTGATGAGCGCACTTGAATCAGTAAAAAAGAAGTGACCGGTAGGAATGATGCTCCAGAGACTCGTTGAAAAAGGCATCCGCGTTTCACTTGATGCAGAAGAACTTATAGAAAAAAACCAGAATGAGGAAATTTACGAAAGGATTCTTGCTCTCGGAAAGCTTTTCATAAACCGTTCGGATGTTGAATCATTAATCAGATTGATAAAAGAGGAAAGGGAGGTCGAGTTTGCACCGCCCTCTGATTTCAAGCCAGTTGCAAAGGAATACGATGCTGATTTCAAGGTTATTCATAATCTTGATGTTACGGGCAAATCGAGGACAAGGGGGGACATGGATAATTTCGTAAACTGCTTCAGGAACCGTTTCGAGAGGATTTCAAGGATGCTTAAGCATAACCGCGGCAATATCCCCACGGTGAGCCTTGAAGATGCTAAGAAGCACCTTGGCGAGCGGGTCAGGGTAATAGTCCTGATAACTGAAAAAAGGGAAACAAAGAAAGGAAACCTGCTGCTTGAAATCGAGGACCTCAGCGGTTCTTTCAAGGCAGTTTTCTCAAAAGAGGGGGATGCGAAGTACAAGTCTATAATTCTTGACGATGTGGTGGCGATAACAGGAAAGGTTCTTGAACCCTACATCATAGCAGGGGATGTTGAATGGCCTGACATCCCGGTGGTCAAGGAAAAGAAAAAGACAGAGAAGGATATGGCGGTGGTTTATCTTTCGGACCTCCATCTCGGAAGCACTAATTTCATGAAAAAACATCTCGATTCTTTTGTAAAATGGCTCCACGGCGATGGTGGGACAAAAGAACTGGCCGGAAAGGTCAAGTACCTGATAATTGCAGGGGACATTGTTGACGGTATCGGCATATTTCCCAACCAGGAGAAGGAACTCATCGTCAAGGATGTCTATAAACAGTATGAAATGTTCGACGAATTCATATCACAGCTCCCCGATTATATAGAGATAATAGCAGGACCGGGAAACCATGATGCGGTAAGAAGAGGGGACCCGATGCCTGCAATAACCAAGGAGATAATAAAATCGGATATAACGCTTATAGGGAGCCCGTCAACAATTAACATCGAAGGACTGAGGCATCTTGTTTATCACGGGACATCGATAGATTCGATGATTGCAAGCATACCCGGGATGTCGTACATGCATCCTGAAAAGGTCATGGTTGAATTCCTGAAAAGAAGGCACCTCTCTCCTGTCTATGGAGGGAACCTGATGATTCCGGAAGATATTGATTACATGGTTATGGAAGAGCCGCCGGATGTTGTCCACTGTGGTCATATCCACAAGAACGGTTATGCACAGTACAGGAGTACTTTGGTTATAAATTCCGGAACCTTCCAGAGCAGGACAGAATACCAGGTAAAACAGGGTCATGTTCCCACTCCTGCATTGGTGCCTGTTTATGAAACCAAGACAGGGAAATTGAGAACCCTGGATTTCAATGGCTGATTTAGATATATTTCTGTATTTTGAGAAATACAAACCTCCAAAAGGGAAAATGGGTATTATTCCATGGAATCTCCGAAAGACGACTCGATTGAATAGTTTTACACCATCATTGCTATCGGACCATCCGGGGTATTCCCATAGGCGAGTCGGAATCCTCTCTTGTCCACTACGAAAAATTTACACTTTGAAACTGAAGAGAAAACAAATGCAACACTACTGGTAAACATCCTGACTTTTTGTTCGGTCTTTCCGCTCCATCCGATTTTGTCGAAGTATATCCTGATATGGAGGTGTTCGTTTTCTGTAAAAATCCTTCCGACCACCTTGCCGCCTATAACCACGTTTTTGTCCTTATCTATCCGGGGTGTCAGGTCCCTGAAAGCCTCACCAAGTTTATTATCCTCTTTAATTAACTGCCTGAAGAGTTTCACAACATGTACCTCAAGCGCTTTATCCTGAATTCTTAAGGGCGGAGGACCTGGAGGAGTTTGGGGAATTTCTACGCTGATGTGGATGTCAAGAGGTTCTTCACTTTTCCTTCTCGCGCTTGGAAGAGGTGGGGGAAGCCGGCGTGGTTTTCCCGGTGTTGCTGCCGGTCTTTCAACTCCTGGTCTCTTTTTTGGCAGTGGAGGTGGTTTGGATCTGCCCCCTCCAGATGCTCCTTTTGCAGCAAGTGTTTCCTTTCCCCTGTTTATCATGTATCGATTATTGTGTGGAAGTTCTTAAAACCGTTTGCCCTTTTCTACCACATATTCTTCTAGCAGAATCTTGCTATTATTGCTCCGTCTATCAGTGCAATCACAAGGCCACTAACAGTCCACCAGGCTATAAGTGCCGCAGGTAGATTAATCAGCAGATATAAGCTGAGGCTTCCTGGCACAGTACCGATTAAGAACAGCAATGCCCCGAAAAGCAAGCCCTTCCTGAACCACCCATCAAACCCTGAGAGTGCAGGCTCTACTGTCTTGTATGCCCAGACGTAGATTAAGGCTGTTATGAATCCGAATGCCAGTGACAGATATGTGAATTCAACGGGCGGAGGTCCTACCTCAGGCATCATAACCTTGCTCCATACCTCGAAGTAGGCAGGGTCCATATAGTAGTCCATCGTCATAATCGCCGCTACTGTATGTATGACAAAACCTATAATTGTCAGAAGCGCTGCCATTAATATTGCCTTGATAATACTGCACCTGATAATCCCTGTTCTTGCAGGGAGTGGTCCCGTCTTTTCCATTTTCCTCTTGATTTTTTTACCGGTCATGAGATGAGAAGGAAAATAAGATATTTAAGGATTGCTAAAAAAAAAGAAAAAATTTTAGGCGTTCAGAACCTCAACAGCCTTTGCATTGTTGTTGGAACTGAATACCAAGAGCGCAGCAGCTTCGGGTGTCCCGGTTGTACCATAGAAATAATCCATGTTGACCTCAGCATCCGCCAGTTTTTTGGTCATCCCGGCAATAGCGCCTACCTTGTTTTCAAGGTCATAGAGGACAACCTCATTCTCCTTTACCTCATGTTCCTTTGCCTTCAAAACCTCTGTTGCCTTTGCATTGTCAGAGGTAACCATCATGAAGTTGGCATTTCCCTCCATCGAATAGGCGCATACAGTAACCACATTTACACCGGCATTCGCCAGCTCTGTGCTTATCCCGTTCAGCAACCCTACCTTGTCTGGTGCTGAAAAACTCAACTCTCTTCCTAATCTTGCGTTTGGCATATTTTCACCTCTCTTCGATGAATAGGAAGAGCAGTATTATAAATTTGCGCCAAAAACCCAAAAACGAAAGGCTTAAATACACGTTTGCACATAATATATAACATGGAAAAGCATACTGTAGTGCAAAATATAGTGCTCGAAGAGCTCGCAAACGGGAATGGCAAGATGGCAGAGAAAGTACTGAAAAAACTGCACCAGCTCGAGATTCTCGGAGTGGATACTGAGAGATATAAGGCAGCTGTTTTCGAGCTTTTTGATGCTACTCTTATTGGCCTTACGAAAGAGAACAACATCTCATACGAGAAGCTTGTCGATTTGGGAAGGTCTCTTGTAAAAATAACCAACAGGATAGACGCTGAGGTGTATGAATATCTGTTTATGCCGCTTGTTGTTGATTCGGCTATTGATTTCCAGGCGTCAATAGGCGTTATCCAGGCTGGAAGCAAAATACTAAGGATAAAGGAGGGAAAGGATAAATTCCCAGGCATGAACATTGAGAAATTCATGTCCACTGTAAAAACAGTGCTGCTGTATATGGCAAAGAAAAAATCTCCTGAAGTGCGTTCCAGGGTGGTAGAACTTCTTTCTAACTTTAACGGTTCGGATGTTAAGCAAAACCTGGACGAGATGACGAGAGGAAAGGATATGTGGATAAGGGAAGCCGCGGAAGAATCAATAGCAATCGTGAGGGCCAGAGAGGACCTCAAACTTGCAATGAATCATGAAAAGGCCTTCATGGGTCTTTATCCTTATGAAGGACATCCCAAGAGATACTTTGTATCTGCGGTATACGGTTCGATGAGACTCCTGATGCTGCAGACGAACGAAAGAAAAATAGCAGATACAGTTGAGTCTGTAAGTGCAGTGGGGCATCTCACTTCTCTTGCCAAATCCTTCCCCAGCTGGAAGGAGGAAGTGTTCTATGATAATCCCCAGGAAGCCGAGATACTCAAAGAAGACATCCAGAATGTTCTTTTTCACGTTGTAAAGAGAGCAGGTAATGAAGGAATGGCAAGGGAGGCTGCGGCAGCATTGGCCACTCAAGGGGACAAAAGGGTCACAGATATATTCGGTAAGATTCTCAAAAGAAGGGAAAGCGGCTATCAGCTGATTAGCAGATATACGATACCGAAGCCAAAGGTTCGTGCGAGAGCTTTACCCCCGTCTGCTCCACACAAAAAAGTGGCCAGCCGCTAGAACAAGTTTTTAAACATTTGTAATAACAGGTTTTAACATGCACAGAACACAGTTTACCAGACAACGAACCAATCTCTATAGGCCAAATACTAGGCCAAATACAACTGGTTCTCGTGAAAAAAGAAGGTTTCTCAGCAGACAGTCTGTTTTTTGCGAACATCAGGGTAAATCGCGCGAGATACAACCGGAAGCAAAAAGTGAAAGAGGCAGTACAGTAACCCGAACTGTGAAAAAACTGTGGCGTTGGGCCCTTCTTTCAACTCCTTTTATCCCAGCATGTTCTGTAACGAAGCAGGACATAAAGGACAATTGGGAATATGCTGTTTTGGCTGGCGTTATCATAGTCGTAACGATAGGCGCAGGTGTTGAATCTGCAATAATCAGGAGAAAGGAAGAAAAAGAAAAGAAAGAGTAACTATTCTGATTTTTCAAGAAGATAGTACCCGAATATCGTATCTCTTGTCCAGATTCCGGTTACAGTAATCTCCTTTCCTTCCTCAGGCAGTGATTTGCTCGAAACCTTTATAGAGACGTTTCCGTCTGTCAGGGTATAACCGGAAAGCTGACCAAGCTTCAAACTGTCCTTAACAGCTCCCCTGATGATTACCTCTTTTCCCAGATAATCACCCGGATTATCGTTAAGTTCCTTGAGCGGGGTAATTTCCCCGATACAGCCGAATAAAAGCAGCAGGATTGCAATAAGGTAAACCATTCTCATTTTTTCACCACAAAATATTTCACAACAAGGTTTTTAAGGACTTTAACTTCATGTTCTCACGTGTTGAGCATAATAATTCCCACACTTAATGAGAAGGAGAACGTCGACAGACTCTTGACTCATCTAAAGGTACAGATGGACGGGGAGGACGAGATAATAATCGTAGATGCCTACAGCAAGGACGGCACACCGGAGACTGCGGGAAAGCACGGTGCAAAGGTAATTTTCCAGAAGCCGAAAGGAATAGGCCTTGCAAAAACAGAAGGGGCAAAGCATGCAAAGAACGACATCTTTGTTTTTCTGGATGCAGACTGTGTTCCGGCAAAGGATTTCCTCCCAAGGATAAAATCACACTTCAGAAACAAAGACATTCACGCAGTGGGCGGGCTTGACCTCTACGAATCCGATTCCGGAATCTGGAAATTCATCTACAATACCTATTCCAAATTGGTATTCTATTCAGCAGCCCTCACGCATAAAATTACCGGAAAGTACTGGCTTGCAGCGAACAATTCGGCCTATAGGAGGTGTGTATTCTTCAGTGTCGGAGGCTTCCGCTCTGTTGTATGCGAGGATATGGACATGATGCAGAGGCTGCCTCCTTCAAAAAATGTGAAATACGATAAAGACATTATTCTAACTCTCTCGGACAGGAGGTTCAGGGAAGACGGATTCTTCAGGACCCTCATCCTCTGGCTCTGGAGCGATATCCTTCTTCTATTGGGAAAGGGTGTGGATACGAAAGGATACAGGAAAGGCTAGATATCAAAAAGAACAATTATCGTCCACCCGCTTTCTTCCTCCCTTATCTGAAGTTCATGGTAAGTGGCGCCCTTTATTATGTTTTCAGGCTGTTTCTTCTCACCGAAAACCTTAATCTTTACACTATTCCCGTCTGTTCTGGTCACCTCTGCGCGCTTCGGAGTAAACGGAACGATTTCACATTCTGCAATAATCTTCGAAAGGGAATCGATAATCAGGTCTTCCAGATTACTCTTGCTTGATTCTATCTCAATTGTTTCCTTTTCTTCAGCTTCTCCCATCTGGGTGAACATCCCATTAGCAACAGCCTCAAGGGCCTTTTCAAAGCTCCTGTTTTTTCCTTCTATCATCAAATCAGAAGGGTGTTCAAGAAATCTGTACATCACTCAATCCTCCAGGCGGTCCCGCCCTTTTTCTTGTCCTCGAGTATTATCCCAATCTCCTTAAGCCTGCTTCTTATGCTGTCCGAAGTTTCGTAATCCTTTCTTTTTCTTGCCTCCTCTCTTGCCTCGATGAATTTTTTGAGTATTTCTTCAAGCGGAAGACCCTGGTCTATCTTGAACCTCTCTGCCAATGAAAGCAGCTGCTCTTTCCTGTCTTCCAGCGTAACGGTTTCCTCTTTGATTCCGAGAACCCAGAGCATATCCCTTATCATGTGTGCAACAGAACTGACGGCTTCCTGGTCTATGCCTTCTTTTTCAAGCTCAACGTTCACTGCCTTTACCAGATTGAACAGGTTTGCTATTGCCTGTGGAGCATCAAAGTCATCATCCATCGCGGCATAGAATCCGTTAATGTATTCATCCGTTTTTTTCCTGAATTCTTCGTTTTTAACATCCTTCTTGCTTTCGTTTTCCCTTATCAGCCTGAGAACATTGAGGATTCTTTCAATACTTTCCCCGGCCGCCACTATTGCTTTTTCATCGTAATCTATAGGACTTCTGTAATGAACGTGTACGAAGAAGAACCTCAGGGCATTCGGGCTGAACCTTTCCAAACAATCCTTCAATGTTACAAAGTTGCCAAGAGACTTGCTCATCTTCTCTCCCTCGACGGTAAGGAATCCCGTGTGCATCCAGTACTTGGAAAACAGTTTGCCGGTAGCAGCTTCGCTCTGTGCTATCTCATTTTCGTGATGCGGGAATATGAGGTCGCGCGCACCACCATGAATATCAAGCGTGGGCCTCCCCGCATACTTCATTGAAAGGGCTGAGCATTCTATATGCCACCCCGGTCTCCCCTTCCCCCACGGGCTGTCAAATGTTATGAGGTCCTCTCCTTTTTTCCAGAGAGCAAAATCAGCAGGGTCTTTCTTTGTTTTATCAACATTCACCCGCTGCCCTCGGTTTATCTCCTCAAGATTCTGCCCCGAAAGCCTTCCGTAGCCCGCAAACTTGGTGACGTCAAAATAAACGCCTGTTTTTGTTTCATAGGCATAGTCGTTTTCGATTATTTTCTTTATTATATCGATTATGTCCGGTATGTGTTCTGTTACTTTTGGATAAACATCCGCCCTCTTTATGTTCAGCTTGTCGAACAGTTCGAGTGCTTCCTCATGCACCCTCCCTGTCAGTTCTTTCGGATTGTCACCCGTTTCCCGGCATCTGTTTATTATCTTGTCCTCGACATCAGTTATGTTCTGGATATGGTAAACCTTGTATCCTTTTTTTATCAGGTATCTCTTGATAACGTCGAATGCAACGTATGTTCTTGCATGTCCGAGATGTGCGCTGTCATAAGGCGTAAGGCCGCAGACGTACATCACGACTTTTTTGTCTTCTATCGGTTCGAATTCCGTAAAGTTCCTGATTAAAGAATCGTAGATTTTCATTTTATCCAGAATCTTAATGTCAGTAAACAATAAAATCTTTGTCTATCAAGAATATATCCTAAAGGTTGTGAGCATGGCATTCAATTCGGAAAAATTCATAGAGGAGGCAACAGAGGATATCAAAAAGACGGTAGGAGACGGAAGAGCGATTACCGCACTTTCCGGTGGTGTGGATTCATTCGTTGCGGCAACGCTTGCAGCCAAGGCAATCCCGGAGCAGCTCATTGTTGTTTATGTCGATACCGGCCTGATGAGAAAAGGAGAAACCGGAAACGTGCTGAAAATAGCCAGGGAAGTCGGCGTAAACCTGATAGTAACAGACGCGAAAGAGAAGTTCTTCGCTGCCCTGAAAGGCGTAGCCGACCCGGAAGAAAAAAGAAAAAAGATAGGAGAGCTTTTCGTAAGGATTTTCGAGGAAGAGGCAAAGAAACATGATGTCAAGTATCTCATCCAGGGGACTATTGCACCCGACTGGATAGAAAGCGGCGGACTTGGCAGGGATACGATAAAAAGCCATCACAATGTCGGTGGTCTTCCTGAAAAAATGCATCTTAAACTATGCGAACCCCTCCGTGAACTTTACAAGCATGAGGTAAGGATTGTTGCAAAGAAACTTAATCTCCCGGATTCAATCGCAGAGCGCCAGCCTTTTCCAGGACCGGCACTCGCAATACGTGTTGTCGGCGAAGTAACTCCCGAGAAGGTCGAAATTGTAAGGGAGGCATGTGCAATAGTTGAAGATGAACTCGAAAAGGCGGCAAAAGAAAAAAAGATGGAAAGACCATGGCAGTACTTTGCCGCACTTCTTCCGACAAAAACAGTAGGAGTGAGGGGGGATGAAAGGGCATACCAGTATGTGGTTGTCGTAAGGGCAGTCAGAAGTCTTGATGGAATGACAGCCAATTTCTCGCGCATACCGTTTGAAACTCTTGAAAAAATATCCACAAGAATAACAAACGAGATAAGAAGCATCGGCAGGGTTGTTTACGATGTTACAAACAAACCACCCGGAACAATCGAGATGGAATGAAAGAAAAATTATGCTATTCCTGGGTTTTCTTTCAGACTCCCTAAAGTCCTTTGGACTGAAAGAACGGAGTTCTTTCCTGTAACCTAAGCATATTCTCAGGTCAGGTATGAAAGGCAACATGAGTGTACAGAAGTTGCCTTTCCTATACTGCTTTCATAACATTCAGTCCTATCTCACTTCCCAGCAGTTTTGTAATCTCTTTTATGAATATTACCGTCACCAACAGCGAGAATAAAGGTGCCACTACAAGATAGAGCAGTATCTTGGATATCGCCATGCTGTTTTTCTGT
>DAOVFD010000040.1 GCA_030668565.1 Microcaldota archaeon | reverse complement strand
AAAAAGGAGAGAAAGAATTTATAAACGATTACTCCATCGTTCCAAGGAGCATTCTTCTCATCTCAATTGGTTCAAGCTTCTCAAGCGCTTTTATTGCATAACCAAGCAAATCCTCCCTGTCAGAATATATTGTGAATAAGGAATCCCCTACTTCAACCCTGCTTCCCCTTGTCTTGTGGAGCAGTATTCCTGCTTCCTTCATTTTAGGAGAACCCGCTATCCTTGCAATCTTTGAGATACTCTTGTTGTCTATATGGAATATTGCACCGCTCACTTTTGACTTGATCGTATGGGAGTATTTTCCTATAGGTAAGTCATCCACTCTTACTTTCGGATTACCTCCCTGTGCTTCCACTATCTCCATGAATTTGTTCATCGCTTTTCCGGTTGCTATGAGGTTTTCAGCAGCAGAATATCCTGCACCTTTATCAACCTTTCCGCAAAGCTCAAACAGTTTTCCTGCCATGAGCAGACTCTTGTGTCTTAAGTCTTCAGGACCTTTGCCGTTGAGCACATTAAGAACATCTATACATTCAAGTGAAGGGCCTACGCCATGGCCTACGGGTTCTGCACCATCGGTAATAAGAACTTCCACCTTCATTCCAAGGTCAGCGCCTATACTTATGAAATGTTTTCCGAGTTCTTCTCCCTGCTGGTAGGAATGGACCTTGACCCCACGACCTACAGGAATGTCTATCATTACATATTTTGCACCAACACTTTTCTTTTTGGCAAGAATGCTTGCAAGAAGCATTCCTTCGGGGTCGAGGCTGAGCGGATGCCTTATTCTGATTAATTTGTCGTCAACAGGAGCGAGTTTCATTCCTCCCCCCCAGACCATTGCCCCTTTTGTCTTGAGAACTATTTTCTTAAGCTCCTCCATATTGAAGGTTACGTTTGCAAGAACTTCCATCGTATCCGAGGTTCCTGAAGCGCTTGTTATCGCACGCGATGAGGTTTTTGGCATATAAAGTCCTGCAGCCGCTATTATCGGAGTAACAACCATTGTGGTCCTGTTTCCCGCAACGCCTCCTATGCAGTGCTTATCAATAACCATTTTTTTACCGAGGCTAAGCGTATCTCCTGATTTTACAGTTGCGTTCGTAAGTGCAATTATCTCAGTATCGGAAAGACCGTTTATGTAAGTGCCTGTAATGAACGCAGAGGTCTCAACCTCACTTAATTTGTTATTCATGATTTCCTGCACGATGGTATATATCTGGGCCTCATCCAACGTCCCTTTGTCCAGTTTTTTCTTGATGTAACCGATTGATGCCGGCCTGTCCATATGTATTATCTCAACTTCCTGTCCTGACCTAAGTCCGTATTCTTTTGCAAAATCCTTATACACCCCGACTTCGCCGCTTTTTATCAATTCCTCGCTGACGTCAACAATGCCGACTATTTTCTTGTCCTTTACTTTCATCTCAGTTCTGTAACCGACGTAAATATCATGGCCATGCGCCTGCTCCTTATTCAGGATGATAATATTCTTTCCCCCTGCAGATATTCCAATTGGTTTTACCTTACAGATGTATTTCTTGTATTTCCAGACATCTACTTTTTTCTTTTCACTTTCAACAAAGTTGGTTTCCTTAATGGTCTCTTTTTTTTCTACTTTTTTCTTTTTAACCATAATAATCACCTGTATATCTTTATCCCCAGCCTCTTCGTGGCAAGCGTGAAGAAGGCAGGGGGAGGTATAACCCCCATTTCAGTTATGTAAGCATTAATGTATTTAGCAGAAGTTACATCGAATGCTGGGTTGCTGATTTTTACTTTCTTAGGCGGTTTTTCCCAAACTTCTTTCGGACTCCTCTGTTCTATTTTTTCCCTTTCACCATAGAATGTCATCGCACTGTATTTTGAGAGCTCTGCTGCGGAATAAAATGAGGTATCATGCATCTTTGCGATGTGTGCAAGCGTGCTCGTTCCGACTTTGTTAATCAAATCCCCTCTTGAAGTTATTGAATCCGCACCAACCATTACAAGGTCCGCCTTCTTCATGTAAAGATTCATCGCACCGTCAACTACAATGGTCGTGTCTATTCCTGCATTTGCAAGCTCCTTTGCAGTTATCCTTCCCTGATACCTCGGCCTCGTCTCGCATGCAATTACTTTGATTTTCTTGCTTTTTGCTTTTTTGAGTATGCCGGTTACTGTAGAAGAATGACAATGAGTAATAACAAGAGCGTCTTTGGGAATGAGTTTTGCACCGTATTCGAACAATCTTTTAGTATCAGCATCAACTTTCTTCAGATATGCTTTCTGCTTTTCTTTGAACCTCCTCTTCACTGTTTTTGCAGTTTGCCTGCCTTTTATCTCTATGTAAAGAAACTTGACTGCGCTATCCAGGGCATTCCTCATCATGGGTTCAGTGGGCCTTGTCCCGGCAAGAACGGCACTAAGCTTTTTTACCTCATTATAGAAAGCTCTCGGAGTTGAAGCCTTTGAGTGTTCTGCATGGATGATTAATGCTTTTACAGATGCCTTTGCAACATTCCTTGCCCCCTGAATCTTAAGAGACTTTATATCTCTTATAATCTTTTTAATGTCCGAATGCATACTCTTATAACAGAAAATAGAAATAAAAAGGTATATTTGAAGAATAATATCCTGCAGGAGTGGCGGAGTGGTCAAACGCGATAGACTCAAGATCGTTCCTTTCGCGATTGTGCGTTGGGAAATCTATTGACCTAGCGTCTACGAAGGTTCGAATCCTTTCTCCTGCATTTTGCAACAACTTAGTGTAAACTTCGGTTGTTGCATCGACTTGCGGTTTTTCTTATTTCTTTGCGAAAACCAGATAGGCAGTATGCATTAGACCGAAATGCTGTGGCCTGGTGCCGAAATCACGTACTTCGTATTCTCTTGTCATGCATTCTGTCATGAAAACATCCTTGAAATGTTTTTTTAATTCGAGAAACAGGGATTTTGCCTGTTCTATATTAAGGCAATGGGCAGCAAAACAACCGTCTTTCTTCAATATAGAATACGCATTTTCGACTATCTTCTCCGCCTCAGCAATATCGCAGAAAACAAGGTCGACATCTTCGTCATCAAATCCTTTGAGGACATCCTGCTCCTTTATTACAACATTGTTTAATCCCGCTTTCTTTATGTTCTGTTTGGCAAGCTCTGCAAATTCCCTTCTTTTTTCATAGGTAATTACCTCCTTCACTATATTTGCAAGCTGAACTGTCATGAAACCGGTTCCTGTGCCGAGTTCAACGACCTTGGAATCTTTTCCTATTCCTGAATAAGCTATGACCATGCCTGCATCTTTTGGCAGTGTAACTGCAGGTCCGCCTCGCTTGAGTTTTTCCAAGGTTTTCGGGAAGTGAAAATCAGGCTTATTCATTTCTTCGACCTGGCTTCTTTGAGTTTTTTTGCCAATTCTTCGTCATTCAGAGCAAGAATCTGAATCGCAAGCAAAGCAGCATTCTTTCCGTTGTCTATTCCCACTGTTGCCACCGGAACACCAGGAGGCATCTGCATTATGGAAAGCAATGCGTCAAGACCGTCGAGTTTTACGTTAACGGGTACTCCAATTACGGGTTTTGTTGTCTTCGAAGCAACAACCCCTGGAAGCGCTGCACTTAGTCCTGCTACTGCAATTATAACTTCAGCACTGGTTTCCTTCACAAACTTTTCAACCAGTTCCAGATTCCTATGCGCGGAGGCAATCTCGAGTTTGTATTTTATACCGAATTCCCCCAGTGTTTTCACTGTCTTTTCGTATACTTTCTCATCACTCTTGCTTCCTGACAAAATTAAGACGCGTTCCATAATCTATTTAAAAACATCAAAGGATTTAAAACTCTATGACAAGGGCAAAAGGGCCCAAAAGAAGGTATATACTTTTCGAAGTAAAAGGGGATTTCAAAGAGGACGAGCTTAAGCAAGGGCTCTATGCCAAGGCACTGGAATTCTTTGGAGAATACGGTTCTTCTTTTATACAGCTTAAACTGATGGAATATGATGGTAAAAACGGCATTCTGAGATGCGAGCGGGGCAAAGTGGATGAAGTTTTGGGTTTCCTTGCCCTAGTAAACGAATTAAACGGGAAAAAAGCAAGATTGATATCAAAAAGAACGAGCGGAATGATAAATAAACTCAAAGACAGCAGCGCTTGACCCAGTTTGCATATTTACTGCTTGATTTTTCTATTTTCATTGCAATAAGTTCAGGATTATCATAAGGATGATGGTGTTTTATTGCTGCGTCCAGTCTGTCGAAGTTCTTTTTAGGAAGTTTCATAATGAGGAGATATTCCCCGCTTACTTCTGTCTTTCCCTTCCATCTGTAGAATGAGTTTTCTATCTTTATTACATTCACGCAGGCAATAATCCTTTTGTCAACAATATATTTGGCTAACTTTTCTGCATCTGTCTTTTTTCCAACGGTTGAAAATGCTACTAACATATTATCTACCAAACATTATTTCAATTACATCCCTGTTCTTTAAAACATAATCTGCCCCAAGGGTTCTTTTTGTTTTTACGTCTATGGCCTTTATGAACTTATCCGCAATGTCACTGTGAATTGCTTCTGCAAAATCAAGTGCTGTTGAACCTTGCTTCAAAAGGAAACAGTCTGGTAAAATATTTCCCTTAATATCGCTAAGCTTTGAAGGCACGGCAACTGGAAAAACAGCAATATAATGCAGGAGTTCGAAGACTACAGTATTCAATGCCTTTTGTACTCCTGTGCCCCCTGCCTTTTTCATATAGGTTCTGAGAAATTCCATTGCTTTTTTCTGTTCTTCACTCAATTCCTTTATTATCTCGAAATCAGGGTCTCCGGGAACATATTTTACAAATCCATTCTTTGCAGCTTCTTTAAGCGTTATCTCCGCCTCTGAAGAACATGGGATTATTATGTGGTCAGGGAATTCCTTAACTAGTTTTTCATAATTTTCATAAGCGCCGGGAACATCGCATTTGTTTGCAACAACAATAAGGGGCTTCCCTATTTTCCTCATCCTTCTTGCAAATTCCAGCTTTTCCTCTTCGTTCCATTGCTCCAGCGACTTTTCTTTAAGGTTAAGTTCATTAAGGGTTTTCACAATCGCGTCTCTGCTTATGCCGAGTCCTGTGAACTGCTCATGCATGATTTCCTCATTCTTTTTTGTCCTGCCTTCCCTGAGGAGCTTCTGCCAGTTATTATCAAGTATGCCCTTAAGCCAGTAATCCAGCTCATCCTCAAGGAATCTTATGTCATTTGCAGGGTCATAGCTCCCTGCTTCGACCTTTTCACCCATCTCGTTGGTTGAACCGCTTGCGTCCACTATATGTATCAATGCATCTGCCTGCCTCAAATCATCGAGAAATTTATTGCCCAATCCCTTTCCTTCATGCGCTCCTGGGACAAGCCCTGCGACATCCAGTAAATCGGTAGGAACGAATCTTCTGGAATCAACGCAATAACCTGTCCTTGGGTTGCATTTAACGTTGAATTCCTTGTCAACGCATTCAACTTCAACATATCCTACTGCGTGATTCGGCTTGATTGTAGTAAACGGCACGGGCGAACGCTTGACAACTGCGCTTGTAGCTGCCATGAAGAATGTGCTTTTACCTGTTGATGGTTTTCCAATTATACCTATTAACATCAGAATCACTTGTCTAGAGTTAGTATTGGATGTTATTTTATTGGTTTTGGAGATTCAACATTTTGGTATCTCATCAATGTTGGCATCTTCTGGAATAGATACGTGCCTGGCCTCAACAAATACCCTCGCAATTACGGAGTTCCCGTCATGAGGTGAGAAAGTAATAACGTGATAGCCCATATCAATAATCGCATCATGAGAAGATTCATTGTTCTCTGAATGGAACATGTCGCTTATCACATCAAATACCATTTTTTCTCTGCTCATTTTTCTGATGATTATTTCCGAACCGGCAACGTCAAGTGGCTCTCCTACCTCAAGTTTTTTTTCAAAGAGGAGTTTTGCCACGATTATGTCTTTTCCGAACTCAATAACAACATCGCCTGAAGACTTGAAATGAACTGGCCCGGATTTTTCCGGGAACAATGCATCTTCAACCTTGTCCTTAAGCCTATTTTTAAAACATTCGAGAGAAGGAACGCCAGACGCTCTCGGTTTGGGTTGAAGTCTCTCACGAACCCTATCAGTAAAAGGTTTCTCTTCCTTAAGTGATTTTTTATCAACGCCTTCATTGCACGACTTCTTATCTTTTTTATGCTTTGACCTTGTCATATGAGTATTGTGTTCACAAATGCTTTTAAATGTATAATTAGACCTTTCTTAGTATTACTATGCTCTCCCTGGTATTTACTTTCTGGGGTTTAACGTCGGCTATCCTGTAAGAACCGACCACTATTTCTGATTCCACATCCAATCTTTCCCCAATTGCCGCAAGTATCTCATCAACAAGAATATGCTCCTTGAAAATAACGGAATTGGAAACCACAACATAAGCAGCACTGCCCTTTTTCAGGACCCTTTTCATTTCAGAAATTGCATTCTCCATATCTGCAAAATAAGCACCTACTACCGGGATTCTGCTACCGATTTCCTCTACTTCGGGAGGGATATAACTGGGCTTTGCGTCCTTCTGAAGGAATGAACGGAGTGAACGCCCCCTCATCTTCTTTGTAATTTCCTTATCAAGCGCCAGCAAGCTCAACTCAAGACCGTAAACTTTCGAATAATCGATATTGTTCAAATAAGGAGGAGAGGTAACAATGATATCACAGGATTCATCTTCATAAGGCAAAACCCTTGCATCACCAAGTTGAACATCCGGCACTTTTCCCTTAACGCCCTTTTCAATGTCTGAAATCATCTGTTTTACTTTTCTTTTGAATGCATCCTTTGCAGGCATCGCTCTTTTTCTTTTGTTTATTTTCAATACTCCGCCGTCCTTGAGCACTATGCTTGATTGGGGAAGTATTGAAATAAGGGCAAGAAGCAGGAGATTTGTTGTCTTCTCACTATACCCGGATTCCTCTATCATTTCCCTTATGTAGAGGATATCATTCAGGTTTCTTCTGGGAAATGCTGCCTTGGGGCTAAAAAGCTCGAAATCCCACTTCAATTTTGTTTGTCTTCTTTCCCTGAACAGGTCTTTCATGAATTCCTTTGCTTCTTCAATATTTTTCTTCTCATAATTAGCGAATTTCACCCCTGAAACAAAAACAGCGAGTTCGGACACGTCGATACCCATACCCGCCAGCCCATTCTCTTTCGCAACAAGAAGAGAGGTTCCAGCTCCGCAGAAAGGGTCAAGGAGAATACCTTTAATTTTCTCATGGTCAAGCGCATAATCCACTATTTCCGGAGAATATCCCTCCTTGTAATAAAACCAGCGATGAATCGGCTCCTGTTTGCTGGATTTGAATGTCATGTATTTTCCAAGAGAAAGATTTTCTGATATTTTCATGCAGAAACAGCCCTTTGCTACTCCTCCATGTCGTCTATCATTTTCATAATAGATTGACTAACCCGGGGAAGCCTTTCTTTCACCGTTTTCCAGACAAGCATAGAATCGACGCCGAAATAGAAATGGATTAATTTATCCCTCATACCTGCCATTTCCTTCCATGGCACATCAGGATATTTTTTCCTAAGACTTTCCGGGATGTGTTTGGTGGCCTCGCCTATGATTTCAAGTTTTCTCAACACTGCACTTAACGTTTTATCATCAGATTCAAATTCTTTAAAATCCATGTCGCCGATAAACTGTTCGATATCAGCTATGGAATCAAGAATATCTCTCAAGTAGATACCATAATCTCTCATATATAGATCACGTCCTTCAGGATAGAGGCCTTTAGTTCGCTTCTAAGTGCTCTCTTAGGCACAACATCGACTTCACGCTTAAGTTTCTTTTTAAGAAAATTCGAAAGACCTATAAGGGAGAAAAGGTCTGCTTCATCCTCGAATTCCACAAGCACATCTATATCGCTTGTCTTTTTTTGTTTTTCCTTTACGAAAGAACCGAAAAGACCTATTTTTTTAACCTTGTATTCTCTCTTTATCTGTCCTTTCAAACTTCTGATTTTTTCAATCAATTCATTAGCTACCATGAACATCACCGAAGTATAAACTTAGGATACATAGATTATAAATGTTATAGTGAAACAGCCCTTTTTGCAAGTTCATCGGCATGCTCGTTTTTTTCTCTTGTAATGTGCTCGACCTTAACCTTCATTTCAATCATCAGCCTGTCAACTTTTGCCTTAAGAGGTTTAAGCTTGGGGTTTTTCACTTTGTATTCGCCTTTAATTTGCCTCTCAACCAGCTGGCTGTCAGTCCGTATATGGACCTCCCTTTCCTTCATCTTCCCCGCAATTTCAAGCGCACGGATAACGGCAAGATATTCTGCAATGTTGTTTGTTCCCTCACCAACATAATCACTGACTTCCATCAGTTTTTTCTTACCTTCGTAAACAACAAGACCTATCCCCATAGGTCCCGGATTTCCAAAACATGCGCCGTCTGTATAGATGATGAGCATGACGAATAAAACTCGGGAGATGTTTAAAATCATTTCGAGTGAGTGGATTACGAATTTTCCGATTTTTTGGAAAGTTTTCTTAATATGTTTACGGAAAACCTGAAAGAGAATCAATAACAGCTATTCTTTTACTTTGTTATCCTTTCCCCTATTTCAACTCTTTCCTTATTTTGGTTATTGAAATTTTGAATTCAGGAATCTTGTTTTCGACGATATCCCATACTATTGCTGCATTTATGCCAAAAT
>DAOVFD010000025.1 GCA_030668565.1 Microcaldota archaeon | reverse complement strand
ATGCAAAGATACCGAAGATAGAGAACGCTGCAATAGTAAGAGGAGAATACACCGGTCCGCTTAACCCGAAGGCAGTTCCGATTTCCACAACGTTCGTTAAAGTCGGCAATGAGTGGATTGTAGATCCTTTGGTAGATGAGGAGAACGTGGCAGATACAAGGATAACCATTGCCACCACTGAAAAACATGTCTGTGCAATACAGAAAGCCCAAGGCAGCATTATGAAGGAGGAACTTCTGAACAACATCGACATAGCATTTAAAAAGGGTTCCGAACTAAGAAAATTACTGCTCTAATCTCAGAGATAACAGGTGCCTAATATGAGGACTGCGAAGTACGGTGCAAGGATAAGGAAACTTGCAGAAAAATCCATAGACAATGCAAAAAAATGGTACGAATGCCCCAAATGCAACAAGAAGAAAGTGGTAAGGAAGGGAATGGCATTATGGAGGTGCAGGTCCTGTGGAGCTGAGTTCGCAGGAGGGGCATACAGCCTGCGCACCGAAGTCGGAGAGGTTGCAGCACGCCTTATAAGCGAATATTCACGCACATTCAGATGAGGTTTTGATTATGCCCGAATACAAAGAACACAAAACCGGGGAAGTTGTTAAAATAAGCGTCGACAAGGCCTTTGCTTTTCCGTCCACCGGAGCAAGAATACTGCTTAAGACAAGACCTCCGATAGCCAAAGAGGTTTCCACTGATTAAATGATAACCACAAGCAGGTACGCCTCGGAGAAAACACGGAAATTGGCAGGTAAGCTTGCAGACCGTCTTGGGACATTCTACACGAGCAGGGGAAAGAAAACCATAGACTCATTGGCCGCTTATGCCAGGAAAAGAGGAGAAGCCGAAATAGCGGTTATTGAGGAGAAAAAGGGAATGGTTTCTGTCATAGAGGTCTCAGAAACAGGAAAATGGAAATGGGCAGATGAAATGCCCGTTGATGAGTATGAAAAGCATTATCGAAGTAGAATTTCCTGATGAAAAGTCCGCAAAGTCTGCCGTTAAGGCCCTAAGCCACGAAGGACTTGCAGGCTCCCGTTCACGTTCCGAGGTCAAAAGAAAGGGAAAAACGATTTTGGTTCTGATAAATGCTGACGATGTTGTTGCGATGAGGGCGACGATGAATGCCTTCATGAGAGAATTCCAGGTTTTCGAATCCCTGGAAAAGGGAAAAATTTGAAAATGATTGTGCAGATAAGAAATGAGGTGTGAATATGGCTGATAAAAAAGAAGCAGCGGAACTTAGCAGGGTACTTACTGAATATGAAGGCCTTGAAAAACAACTCGAGGTTATACTTCTCCAGAAAAACCAGATTAAGATACAGCTCAATGAAACCAGGAATGCGCTCGATGAGCTTAAGCATGCCCATGGGGACATCTACCGTTCGGTCGGCTCCCTTATGATAAAAACGACAAAAGAGGAAGCTGAAAAGGACCTGAAGGACAAGAGGGAGCTGATGGAAGTAAAGCAGAAAGCCCTTGAGAAAGAAGAGGAGAAGCTCAGGGAAGTCGTAGGCAGCCTTCAGAAAAAACTGCAGGAACAGATGAAGGAATATGCAAAAGAGAAGAAAAAATAAGGAGCTGTTTCTGGAGTTCCTGTCAAAATACAAAGACAAAAAAATAGTTATAGCCACACACAGGAAGGCGGACATAGATTCGCTTGTTTCGGCTTATGCGCTTAATTCTGTTCTGCCGCATGCAGTCATGGCGGTTCCTGACGAACTTGACGAAGGTGCAAAGAAGCTTGCTGAAAAGCTGAAGATAAAGACAAAAGTGATAAAGGACCTTGACAAGTCTGATTTTGAAGGCATGGTTGTTGCAGATACCAGCTCCTATACCATGCTCAAGGATGCCAGAGACTGGAAACTCCTCCTCGTAATAGACCACCATGAGAAGGAAGGCACCGACATGAAGGCAGAATACCTGATAATCGAGGCTGATGTTCCTTCGACCGCGGAGATAATTGCAGATTTGATAGGTGACGAAAACATAAATGGAGAACTTGCATTCGGACTTTCTGTTGCAATAATATCCGATACTGCAAGGTTCAGGTCAGCAAGCGCAGAAACTTTCGAAGTCCTTGCAAAACTCATGAAAAAATGCGATGTTCCCTATGCTGAACTTCTCGAATACGGAGAGCCGGAACTGAGTTCCACCGCAAAAGTGGCTGTAATGAAAGCATTGCAGAGAGTGCAATTTGTATGGCATGCCGATTATGTGATAGCAACAAGCGAGACAGGAAGCAATGAAAGCGATGCTGCCTCATTGATTGCCAATATTGCAGATGCAGCATTCGTTGGGAGTTGGAAGAACAGGGAGAAGGAAACAAGGATTTCATCCCGTGCCAACAAGAGACTGCCTGTCGGACTGAACGAGGTTATGAAAGAAGTCGGTGAATCCTTCGGTGGAAAAGGAGGGGGGCACAAGAAGGCTGCCGGAGCGGTTGCAAAGGAGCATCCCGAGGCAGTTCTTAAAAAGTGTGTTGACGTATTAATTAGAAAACTGGAAGAAGTGAGAACATGAAGAATCTTCTTGTAGGCGGACAGTATGGAGATTTAATTGAACGTCGATTCGTTCAATGCTCGCCAACTTCCATGAGGTGCTTGGTATGACGAAAAACATTCTCGTAGGAGGTCAGTATGGCGATGAAGGAAAGGGAAAGATAATTTCCTATCTCGCTATTAAGGACAATCCTGAGGTCATAGCACGGGGAGGAGTAGGACCGAATGCAGGACATGAAGTGAATTACAAGGGAAAGAGATATCCGATGAGAATGCTTTCCTGCGGTTTTGTGAATGAAAAATCAAGAATTCTTACTGGTGCAGGAGTAGTTGTCGATCCAGATGTGTTCCTCAAAGAAGTGGAAATGATTGGAGGAAATCCAAAGAGGTGTGGCGTGGATTTCAGGGCAACCTGGCTTACAAAAGAGCATATAGAAAGAGACAGCTCACAGACTCCTGGAAAAATAGGAAGCACTAAAACAGGATGCGGACCCGCCGTAATGGATAGGGCAGGGAGAGTAGCCAAAACAGTTTCGGAATGTCCTGAATTGAAACCTTATCTTACAGACGTTGTTAAGGAAATAAATGAAGCAAAGAACGTTCTTATTGAAGGCTCCCAGGGGTTCATGCTTTCCGTGCTTTATGGCACTTATCCGTTCTGCACTTCAAAAGACATAAGCGCTTCAACGATTGCTGCGGATGTAGGAATAGGACCAAAGAATATCGATGAAGTGATAATGGTAATGAAGGCATATACCACAAGAGTAGGTGGAGGCCCTTTCAAGGGAGAGAAAAACAAGGATGAAGCCGAGAAAGTGGGGATGCAGGAATACGGAACGGTCACAGGAAGGCCGAGAAGGACTTCGTTTGATTTGCACTGGGATGACTTGAAGCTTGCTGCAACGATAAACAGCGCCACCCAGCTTGCAGTTACCAAAGTTGATATTAAATTCCCTGGAAATGAGGGAAAGAGAAAATACGAGGAACTCACAGAAGAAGCAAAGAAATTTATTGAGGAGATTGAAAGTAAAATAGGAGTTCCTGTAACGCTTATAGGAACAGGTCCTGATACCGAAGATACAATTGACAGAAGGGAAAAGGTTCTTTAGATTTTCTCAGGTTAAGATGGAAAGAAAACCGCAGAAACATATAAGTTTTCTTTCGCCGAGGTCAAATGACCTTCGGGTCATAACCCTCCGGCTTGTTTCACTCGCCGAGGTGGCAGAATCCGGTTAACGCGTACGCCTGGAACAAAATTTCCAGCAAGCGTATCCCTTCACGGGGTTAGGAGTTCAAATCTCCTCCTCGGCGATTCATTACGTGGTGAGATAATGGGATTAAGCAAAAAAGATTTATCAAGAAAAAAGGCTAATTTGAAGGCAAAATTGGCAGAGCTTGAAAAAAAGGCGAGAATGGATCCGCTTAAGCGGGACAAAAGACTCCATGAGGAGATAGAAGAATTAAAGAAAAAAATTGAAAGAAAATAAAAAAAGAATTATCTCTTTCCCTGCATGAGGAACCAGAATGCACCTGCCCCTATTAATATTATAACAATCAGCACGAGGATTACAGTTCCCCATGGGGGGCCTTCTTCAGCTTCTTCAGTAACCTCCTCTACTTCCTCTGTTGGAGGCTGTTCTGTAGGCAGTGGTGCTGCTGCATTTGCTGCATCTGTTGCCTTTTCAGCATGTGAAACTGCCCCTTCATAATCACCGCTGTCAAATGCCTCTTGTGCAGCATCATAATGAGCCTGGGCCGAGCTTACACCTTTTCCTGCAGCTTCTGCAGTTGCAATGGCTGCTGCTGCATCATCAAGAGCTGCCTGTGCTTCTTCCTGAGTAGTTCCTTCTTCTGCAGGGGGCTGCTCTTCTTCAGGTGGAGCTTCTTCTTCTGGTTGCTCTTCCTCAGGAGGAGTCTCTTCTTCTGCAGGAGGTTGTTCTTCTTCAGTCTCTTCTTCTGGAACTTCTTCTTCGACACATATAGTGAAATCAAATGAATACGGATTCATGTAATAGTAGCCGTCCTTGTCGATAGTAGCACGATAATCTCCTGAATTTGATAATGTGAACTGCACTTTTCCGTCAGAGTCAGTAGTTTCCGTACCCACAAGAGAGTAAGGGTCACGTTTTGCAAGGTCAACTTCAGCACCAACTGCAGGATTTCCTTTATGGGTAACAGTTATTTCAACAATATTATCCGGACAGATTACTTCATGTGAAACAGAAAGGGTTTTTTTCTCCGCTTTACTGCCTCCACTGGGTGGTGCAAGCATAGTTCCGTTGGCTGCATAACCGCTGAAACCATCAACATCAAATACTGCTCTTGTTCCAGCGCATTGTGAATATGTCGGCACGAAGGGTACGCCAGTTGTTACTATGTCATTCCATGTCGTTGGTAAACCACCAAGACCGTAATAGGTAATTCCACCACATCCTAGAACTTCTATTGTCAATCTTGCAGTATCATTCATCTCTGCCGCACTCGGGTTTGTTGGGTCCAGAGAAACGAAATCGTTGCTCAGGAATATGTTTGTATTGTGAATAAGTCCAACGTTGGTCAGGCTCAGAAGTCCCTGCCAGTTTATCAGACCACGTGTTTTAGAATAACCAAGGGTCAAATCAGTGAAATTGTTCGGGTCTGTTGAACTAATAGAAAGATAATCATCAGCACACTCGTAAAGGAAAGTATTTTCGAATAGATTGCGGTCTGAAGTATCAATATCCAGACAATAAGCGTCAGTAACATTGTACATCGTGACATCTGTGAAATTATTATCATATGATTCATAGACATACATACCTTCGCTGCTGGAAATATCCCAGATGTTGATATTATCAAATGTATTATAGTTTGAATATTCAATATCAAAATAATCATCACAAGCAGACATGGAGATATCTTCAAAAGTCGAATAATTGATGTAATCTATATACCATCCATCATGTGAAACGATATTTCTGAAAGTGAAATTCTCACCAACATCCAGATAGGTGTAACAATCGTATCCGAAGTAGTTGTCTATCGCTGTTATGTCGTTTGCAGGCATCTCGGGAGCAAGACTGTCATCAAGGTCGATTGAATAACCATAATTACAATTGTCGATGGTATTTCTTTGTATAAGTATATGTTCAACATTACCTTCAGGACCTATACCGTCACCCCAGCCTCTTACCGACGATATGTATCCGGTATAATAGATTTCGTTATCAAGTATATCAAGGTAAGTCGTATTCATAAGGAATATGCCGTCTCCGGTGTTATTGAACCAGTTGTATGAAATCACGCTGTTGTGAACCTGGTCAAGGTATATGCCCGCGCTTCCTGAACCATCGTACATGTCATAAAAATTATTATAGGTTACAAGAAGGTTGTTCACAGTATTGACTGCCTCCACACCATAAGTATAATTCGTTATGTCACACTTCCGTACTATTACGTTGTCGGAATTGTCTACATAAACACCTGCCGAAGGATCGCCCCAGTTTCCTATCAATGTAAGGTCTTCGACAATCGCATTGGGTGACGGATCGATGTATACCCCGTACTGAAAATCTGCAATTTCACCGTTCCTGACCACAACATTATTGCTATTACTGATTTTCACACCATATGTGTCTCCATTGTATACCCTATACCCCTTAAGGTCGATTGTTACGTCACTGTCAAATACGTACATGAAGGACGTCCCTCCGCAATCGAGGTCCCCTGTAAGATAATATGTCCCAGAACCGTTTGTCTGCACATAACACTGAGTCACAGCACCCGGAGCTACCGGTATAGGAGCTGCCGAAACCACAGCCGAAAATATAACCAAAGTCAATAATAATATTCTAATGTTCATGGGAATCACGCGAAAAAAGTCAGTCTTAACTTTTTTAAATGTTTCGCATACTCCGCAGCAGCACTTTTATAACTTTTATCTGCTAAGACTTCACATGCACCTCCCGTACAAAGGAATTCGAATAGCCCTTGACAGTGGAAAAGGCGACTATTCATTCATTTCTCATGCTCATGCAGACCATCTGAATGGATTAAAAAAACAGAATAATTTCATCGCAAGTGAGGAAACACATGCACTTGCAGAACTTGACGGGGGGCTCAAGCATCTGGAAGGCACAAAACTTATCAATGCAGGACATATTCTTGGTGCAAGGCAGCTTGTTCTTGAGCATGAAGGGCAGAAAACAGTTTATACAGGAGATATTTCAATTAAGCCCAACATCTTCGGAATGTCTGCTGAAATTCCCCAGTGTGACAGGCTGATTATGGAATCAACCTATGCAAATCCAGAGTATAAGTTTCCAGATAATTTTGAAATTTATGAATCACTTTCAAAATGGGTTAAGGAGAATGACAGAAACAATATACTCATTGGAGCTTATGAGATGGGAAAGGCCCAGGAGATAGTAAAAGTACTTAATGAATACTGCGGCCTTGCTCCGGTTGTACCTGAGAAAGCTGAGAAAATATGCAAGGTTTACGAGAGATTCGGAATCAAACTTGACAGGGCAGTTGTCGGAAGTGATGAAGCAGAAGAACTTATGGAAAGAAGGTTCGTTGCAATTGTTCCTATGAGGCATGCAAAGAGATATTTTGCCAACAACCTTGCATGCGCATTCGGAAGAGAAACTTTGGTTGCTGTTGCCACAGGCTGGGCACTAAAATACAGATTCAATGCAGATGCCGCATTTCCCCTGAGCGACCATGCTGATTTCAATGATTTGGTTCATTATGCTGAGAATACAGGAGCAAAAGAAATCGAATTCTTCGAGGGGGATGGCAGCAAACTGGTTGCAGCACTGAAAAACAAGATTATTAATCCTTTACTGAACAAATGAATCTTACCGTCTTATGGCCACGGTAGTGTAGTGCTGTAATGCGCACAATGGCAACATGGGGGCTTGTGGAGCCCTAGCCCCGAGTTCGATTCTCGGTCGTGGCCCTTGTTTTATAAAACAGGTGATTTTCTGGATATAGGTATACCAAATGATTCGAGAGACAACAGAATTGCGCTGATTCCTGCAGACGTGAAAAAGCTTGTCGATGCAGGTCACTCTGTGTTCATTGAAAAGAATGCAGGGGTTTCGGCAGGTTTTCCTGATGAAGAATACGAAAAAGCAGGAGCAGAGATAACCGATTCTCCATGGAAGCAGGAAATGGTTGTCAGCGTCAAGTCGCATGCAGACAGCCCATTTAAGGAAAACCAGATTTTCATGGCATATTTACATGTTGAAAAAGGCCAGAGCCCTGAACTATTGGAAAAGCTGCTTAAGAAGAAAATTACAGGATATGCATTTGAGGAAATAAGGGACGAAAAAGGACGCCGGCTTGTTAATTTAGGTTACGAAGCAGGCGTTGTAGGCATGTACGAAGGCCTTAGGACATACGGAAAACTGCTCGAGGAAAATGGAGGGGAGAACGAATTCGAAAAACTCCCGCCAATAAAGGAAATAGGAGAGGACAAGGCTTATGATTTTCTTTCCAAACTGAATCTGAAGGAAAAGCCCGAAGTTGTAATCATGGGATATGGAAATGTTTACCGCGGAGCGAATGAAGTGCTTGAAAAGGCGGAAATCAAACCCATAGTACTTACTGAAAAAGAGACTCCGCACATGGAGAAATACCTGCCTTCACTTGACATACTGGTAAATGCGGTTGTATGGCTTCCGGGTCAGCCCCATTTAGTTACGAGGGAGATGGTCAAGCTGATGAAGAAAACCGCATTGATAGTAGATATCAGCTGTGATAAGAACGGGGCGGTGGAAACCTGCATACCAACAGACTGGGAAAACCCTACGTATAAAGAGGAAGGAATAACACATTTCTGCGTGGATAAACTTCCTAATGCAATTTCCAAGGAATCCTCAACCCATTTGAGCTCAATGACTATTGAACATGTGCTAAAAGTTGCAAATGGAGAAGAACTAAAAACAGGTCTTATGACAAAAAACGGAGAATTCGTATACCGGAAATAATTATTTCCACTTTTTTCTTGCTATTTCAGCTATAATATATTTGGATAGGTTGAATCTCCTTTTCCTGTCCGTCATGCTCGGAAACCCTGGGAATGCATTGACCTCTATCACAACCGCGCTGTAGTCGCTGTCAGGCATTATGTCAACTCCAGCGAAATTCAGGCCCATCATCTTCACTGTTCTTAAAGCGTTCTTTTCTGTTTTCTCCAGCAGTCTGTGCGGTAGGCTGTTGAGAAAATGCGCGTCTTCACCCCTTGCGCCTTGTGAGATATTTGTTATTATTTTGTTGTATTCATTGCTCCTTGGATAGATATAGAGCACTTTTCCGAATGCAATGTAAACTCTTAGGTCAAACTTCCTCCCCTTAAGCAGAAAAGAATTTACGGCTTCTTCAATTACAACATCTTGTTTCAATAATTCCCTTAGGAACTTCTTATTTCCGGTTATCTCCTTGAATTTCCATCCATAATCGGATTTTTTACTGATGATATAGCTGTTTTTGGATTTGAAATTGGTGAGCCAGTAGTTTTTCTCAAGGTAGGTTATTCCTTTTCCCATCGAACCATATCTTACCTTTATGAAAAGCTTCCTGCCCGCATCAACCACCTCAAGGATTTTTCTGTAATCTCTTGTAGAATAATGTTTTGGGACCGGAATGTTTGCTTTTGCAAGAATTCTATTAGTCCTCTCTTTGTCCCGTTCTACATAAACATTATCAGGGCGGTTGATGAAATAGATTTTTTTATCCTTATAAAAACTCTTTAATATTTTGTCGATTTTTTTCCAGAATTTTCTGAATTTAACGAAGTAGTTCAGGTTTCCATATATTTCCTTACTTTTTTTTGTTTCAATGTGTTTATCCCAATAGTTAAAAGGGAAAAAAAGATACACTATCAATTTCTTTGTTTTTACTTCTGGAAGCTTACCCTCAAGCACTGCCTGATAGTCAACTGTTTTGAAATGAAAACCATGCTTCCTGAAAAGCCTCCGCTGACTCAGGAACTTCTGGAATGAGTCAAAGTCTTTTTCGTCACCTATTATTAGAATTGTTTTCATTGGAATCATCTATGTATTATCCATATTAAACTAGAGGATTGGGAATCATCCAGTTGGAAATTACAAACAGAATTTATAATCTTTACGTAAGATGATAAAAATCTGAGCTGAAGGACTAAACATTGTAAACGGATACGTAGGCTTCAAGTTTGAGTTTTTCTAGTTTCAGCCTCCTCCATGCGCCCTTAGCACCCACATAAGTGCCAGTCCAAGGAAAAAGACAAACAGGCTCTTTATCCTTTCCCATCCCTCCTCCTTATGCATCTCTGGTATAAGGTCGGAAGAAGCAATGTAGATGAAATTTCCTGCTGCAAAGGGTACAAGAAGAGCAATAAAACCGCCAACTATGCCTGCAAGGAAATAGCCTACAAGAGCACCGAGAATAATGGTTGACTGCGCAATGAAACTGTAGATTATGGCTTTGTTTCTGGTAAAACCGCCCTTGATAAGAACACCGAAAATACCAAGTTGCTGCGGAAGTTCATGCGCAATTATTGCGATTAATGTTGCAATTCCCAGAGGTATGCTCATCAGGAAACTGGCTGCAAGGACTATTCCGCCAAGGAAATTATGTACTCCATCCCCTATCAGCATAATATAGGAAAACGGATGAATTGGACATTCCTTGCAATGATGCCAGTGCAGGTAGGATTCAAGAAGAATGAAAAGCACGAAACCAGCAAGTGCAAACGTGAAAACATGCTCTGCATCAATCTTTTCAAGCGATTCGGGCAGCAAATGGAAAAAGGCACCACCAAGAAGACTTCCAGCGGCAAATGCCATAAGCACATGCGCAATCTTGTTCAAATCACGCTGGCTGAGCCATAAAGAGAATACCCCGACAAAACCCAGCAAAGCATCAAGAATAGCTGAGCCAATTATCCATAGGAATTCTCCTGCCATGAGATAAGTAAAAGAACTTAGAGTTTAAATTCCTTTCTGGCAGCCCTTTACTTTTTTCTTTCTATTCGTATTTTTCCTTAATCTTCGGCTTCTTTTTCTTTGGTTTAACCTTAATTATCTTTCCTTCATAGTCGTAAATTTCCAGTGGTTTTTCCTCTGTTGGTTTAATTTTCTTGCTTTCTTTTTCATACTCTTCAATGCCCTTAATGTCTAGCTTCTCTTTTCTCTTTAGTTTTATTTTTTTAAGCCCTCCTTTTTCATAGTCAACATACATCTCCACTGTTTTTCCTTTTTCTTTCTTTTTGGATTTCTTGAGTTTCTTTGCCTTTTTTATTCCCTTTGCAGTGGACATATTTCCTCTCACGAATACATTGAGTTCAGGGAGTTTCTCACCGTCCACATCCAGCGGGAATACCTTATACTTGTTTATATTTTCAACTTTGAGAATCTCCGCAAATGAAGTACCCTTCGGAATAGGTTTTTTTGAACGCACAAGATAGGTTTTTTTATTGAAGATAAATTTTGCAGTATGCTTGAATTCCACCTTGGGAGTCTGGTATTCTTTTGGTGTAACTATCTCTTTGGTCTTTTCAGGCAATTTATCACCAAATATATGTTATATGGCAATATTTCTAAACCGAATGGAAATTTCCTTCTTTGTCTCTTGTATACCTATGGCATGGGCTATGCGGGCAAATCCATGTTCCATCTTTATTTCTCTTTAATTCCGAGAACAGTCCTCTTCTGACATGACATTCCGGGCATCCAGGCATGATTAAACACCTCTTTTAACTGGTCGGGTTTTGATATACTGAAAATAGGTTTATAAAAATACTTGGGCACTTTTTGGTAACCTTAATTAACATTACTTTCGAAATATGCCGCATGAGTCCGATATTGAGAGTAGTGCTGGATGTTCTTATGCCGCTAAATCTGCCGGAAGTTGAACTTGCAAAAAAACTTGCAGATATCAAGGGAGTGGTGGCAGCAGACGTAAACATAAAGGAACTGGAAAAGAAAGTGCAGACTGCAAAAGTAACAATCGAAGGCCCTGATCTGAATATGGAAAACATACTAATTGTGCTGGATTCCACAGGCGTCTCGGTAAAGAACATAGACAGGGTTTCAACAGGTAAAAGACTGATAAGTGATTAGTTTGATTTCAAAGGAGATAGCCAACATCAAAAATTATCTCAGGATTTCTGGAGCAGGAGGGATACTAAGGAGATACTTCGTAATGAACGCCTTTGACGGTGCGCTTACGATATTCGGTGTAATTCTCGGCGCCTATGTTGTAGGAATCTCTGATTTTTCACTGGTTGTTTCAATAGGCCTTGCAACTTCCATAGCAGTATGCATATCCGGGATATGGGGGGCATTTCTTACAGAGACTGCGGAAAGAAAGAGGGAACTGAAATCGCTTGAAAAATCCCTGCACAGAAAGCTCAAAGGCACTGATATAGAAAAGGCGTTTACTGTGACCACTTATCTTACTGCGGCAGTGGATGGACTTTCCCCATTT
>DAOVFD010000029.1 GCA_030668565.1 Microcaldota archaeon | reverse complement strand
ACAATCACTTTTGACTGGGAGCAGGCACTGAGTCTTGAAGGGGATACCGGTCCATATCTTCAGTATGCATACGTAAGAACGAACGGAATCCTGAAAAAGGCGAAATTCAAGATGAAACTGAGCGATAAATATGGTTTCACAAATGAAGAGAAAAAACTGATTAAGGAGCTCTGTCTTTTCCCGGATACTGTTGACAAGGCCGCGGAAGCACTGGCACCGAATGTCTTGTGCACATACCTTCTCGATGTTGCAACCGACCTCAACAGGTTTTATACCACGTCAAGGGTTCTTAGTGCTGAAAAGAAGGAGGAGAGAGAAACAAGGCTTGCTATTATTGCTGCGACAAACATGATTCTTTACAATGCGCTTGAATTATTAGGGATAGAAGCACCGGAAGCTATGTAGCTTTTATCCATTTCAGGGTTTTCTCAAAATCCCTTTTTATCCCCAGTTTTTCAAAATATCTGAGGATATTCCTTACATCCCTCTCAAGGAATTTTTCAGCATTGGGATGGCCCAACACAACACCCTGCCCGAAGTCTATTATGTATGGGACTTTTGCAAGCATTATGTTGTATTCGCTCATATCCGCATGCACAAGCCCTGCTTTGTACATTTTTTTGATGTCTTCCAGGATTGAGTCCAAGTCTTTTTCACTTTTTGGCTCCACCATGTCCATTGTTGCATAAGGAATGCCTTTTTCACCAATAAAACTCATGACCACGATGTTCTCGCTGAGAAAAATAGGCAGTGGCGCATGTACTTTCGCCCTTTCACATATCTGCAGGTTCTTGAATTCCTTTCTTGCAAACAGTTTTACGATTTCCCTGTCTTTGTGTTTTATTGATTTGAACCTCGGGTCGCCTTCAAGATAGGACATCTTTTTCAGGAATCCGGCTGTTTCTATTTTGTAAATCTTTACTGCCAGAAAATTTCCGTCAGGAGTTGTTGCCCTGAAAACGTTCGCTTCCTTTCCTGTTGATACAGGGTAATCAACACTTTTCAGTATTCCTTTTTTGAGTATTCTGGAAAGGAGCAACAGGACCCTCCTGTCAAACACGTAACTCTCTATTTTTCTTCTTTCCTTCAGGAGGTATTCATCCTTTGGCGGAGCCTTTCGTTTCGATACCCTGCGAGCCATGAAAAGAATTATGATGTGCTATTTTTTATATGTAGCCTCTTTCCCTGAGTATCCTGGCCTGCAGCGGGTAATATCTCCAGAGTATGTCTCCTTTTTTGTCCCCTTCTATCTCCCAGGGCTTGACTATTACTACGTCGTTTTCCTTTACCCACATTCTGTTTCTGAGCTTTCCCGGAATCCTGCAAATTCTTTCTTTTCCGTCCTTGCAGGCAACCCTCATCCTGCTTCCACCCAAAGTAGAGAGGATTATGCCCAAAACTTCGCCTTCCCTTGGCATCCTTATTCTCGGTTCTCCTTCAGTAGGTGGTCCACTACGCCTTTTACCACGTTGTTTCTTCTTGTGATATCCACTGCCTCCTCTTCCAGCCAACAAATCACCATTATTCTTTTACAGTGCTCTTCGCGCCACAGCTTTCGCAGACAAGCATCTTCGTTCCCCTTCCTGCATCTTCAATATGCGTATCGGGTCTTTTGCATTCCTTGCATATGACATAGTTGTTTACAAATTCATCGAGTCTCTTGTTTATAACATCCTCGGTAAGTTTTCTCTGCAGTACGAGTCTTTCACCCTGTATCTCCGATGGCACGGCAAGCTTTTTGACAAAATACTTCATAACAAGTACAGGGTCCCTTCTGAGCTTATCACAGACGGCCTTGAAATTTTTCACTATAGTTCTGTTGCCTTCAACAAAAGATTCCAGTCTCGGGATTTCGAATCTTTCCGAGTGCGTCTGCTTTTTTGGAAGTTTCTCGTACAAATTATCAAGTAGCTGTTCGTATTCTGAACTCATGAGTAAGAAGTTCAGGGGAAAGGTTTTAAAAACAGAGTATGAACCGAAGATATGGGAGAAAAATGATACCTGAACTTGCAGCTCTACTCAAGGATTCCGTTCTTCAGACTCTTGAGGACAGGGTAAGCATATCCTTTTCCGGAGGAATTGATTCCACGCTTATTGCAACTGTTGCAGGTAGGAACGCAGAAACAGGGCTGTTTTCTGCAGGAATGGAAGGTTCTCCTGACCTGGAATATTCGGAAAAGGTAGCTGCGATTCTCGGCCTTAATCTTGAAAAGGTCATTCTTGACGAAGAAAAAATACTCGGAACATACGGAAAATGCTATGAGATGGTCCCGAACAATCTTCTCAAGGTCGAATTACTCGTACCTGTATATAAGGCTGCCGAAAGGGCTGCGGAAAAGGGCCATGAAACCATGCTCTTCGGGGCAGGTGCAGAAGAGCTTTTCGTCGGATATGAAAGATATTACGCCTATCTTGAGGAGGGAAAAAACCTGGATGAGATACTCAAAAACGAGTTTGATACCCTTCAGAAAAGGGAAATCGCCTGGATAAAGAAGGTCTGCAGAAAATTCTCAATAGAATCAAGATTCCCATTCTATAACAGGAAGCTTGCTGATTTTGTGTTTTCGATTCCTCTGGAAAAGAGGATGGAGAACAGGGAACTGAAAAAAGGAATACTCAGAGAAGCTGCGACCCTGCTGCAGGTGCCGTTGATTTCCATAAAAAGAAAAAAACAGGCGATGCAGTACGGTTCGAGAATACACAACATACTCCTCAGGCACTCCGAAGAGCTTGGCAGGAGGTACCCTTACCCGAAATAGAAACATTTTTAAACTCTTAAGGCCATAAAATATTAGAGAGGCCAGTGGATAAAATGAATAGTTTCAGAAAGATTAGTCGTAGTGATAGATTCAAAGGCTCTATAGAGGCCGGACCCAGAGGCAGCTCTAAAAAGGTAGTAATGCACGAAGAGCCGCGGCCCACTCCTGGCTCCAAACCGGCAGATACTGAGATAAAAATCCACAAAATATCCGGTCTTGATGTTGACCTTGAGCCGGACAGGGGTATATTCAAAACTATATTCGGTATCGGAAGGCTGCTTAACGATGATTATGACAGTCTCTCAGCCTACATGTCTGAAATGCTGAAATTCTTCGAAGGTGCAAAAAGATGCTCGATTTATCTCGGAGCAAAAAGGGAAATATCCGGAAGGAAGCGTACGATTCTGGAGCATCACATAACCATTCGCACAAACGGGGGTGTAAGGACAGAATCCCTTGAAAAAAACGAACCCATTATCAACAGAAATAATCCTGTTCTGCGTTCATACAACCAGAAAAAACCAAGGCTTATAGATTACAGGGAAGGGATGGAGATAATATTCAAGAACCTCGACAGGGAGAATGACCGCTGTGATGTCTATTCGGTAAACAATGGTTTGTTCAAAGAAGCGGTGGCAGTGGTTCCATTCTACTACAGGGAAAAACATAGGCCTTATGGCGTGATACTTATAGAAGGGGATTTGAGGTGCAGGGGCTCTGAAAAGGAGGGTCTCTCCAAGGTTTACTATTCGACCAAAGCAGCAGTTCTTGCAGGCATGCAGACTGCATTCGTGTTTACGCAGAAATTCGACTGGACAACAAGATTCCCGAGGAAGCAGGATTTTGAGATAGATTTTGAGAAAAGTATCAGGAAACTGCGCAAGAAAAAGTCCAAAAACGGGTCAGAAAGCACGTTCTTCATTCTCGTTGACTTGGATGAGTTCAAATCGGTAAACGAGACTTACGGTTATCTTGCTGGAGATGTTGTACTTAGAATGGCAGCAACCGAGATAGAAAATTCTGTCCGTGTAGCCAACAAGAATCGTGAAGGTGACAAGTATTTCAGGTGGGGCGGTGAGGAATTTGCCATTCTTGCAGAGAATATTTCCCTTGAAGGAGTGTTCGTCATAGCAGAAAGAATAAGGAAAAGAATGGAAGAGATGAAGGCGGAAGTCGGAGACGAGGAAATTTCGGTGACGTGCAGTATAGGTCTGGTGGATATGGCGACTATACTAAATTCAAAGAAAGATGCTTCACCTAAGTCTGTTTTTGACAAATGTGACAGGCTTTTGAAATATGCAAAGAGGAGCGGAAGGAACAGGATAGCTTTTTATAATGAGAACGGAAAACCAAAATTTCTTAATGAGGGCTAGTTCACGGAAAGACATTTAATAGTTATTTGCGTAATTAGCCTGGCGATCAGTATGGCAGATTACAAACGTTCTATAAAGTGTTCTGGATGCGGAAATGAGATTACTGTATATATGAACGGCAATTTTGACCTGACAGAATTAAGCGCAGTGGGAAAATGCCCCGACTGCAAGAGTACGATACAGCTCGATTTTGCAATGGTTGAAAAACCAGAGGAGTCGGTGGAAGAAACCTCGGAAGAAACATCAGAACCTCCTCCAATGGACATGTTCTCCCAGCCACAAGAGGAATCTGAAACTGTGGAAGAAGAGAAAAAGCCAGAAGAGGAAGCCAGCGATATAGTAAGGGACCTTATGAAAGACTGAGTTTCTCAACAAGTTCAGGCAGTTCATTTACCGATTCAATAACATAATCAGGTTTATCATTTGATTTTTCAATATCCTCTTTTTTTGTGACTCCTGTAAGAACAAGCACGGATTTTATTCCCGTATTCCTGCCGAATCTTATATCAGTGTCCGTTCTGTCCCCGACAATCAGCATTTCTTCTTTATCAAGTTTATTCTCGGCATGTATCAGTTCTGCAAAATATATCTCCGGTTTTCCTATGATAAACGGTTTTTTTGAAGTACAGCTCTCGACTGCAGCAACCATTACGCCCGCTCCTGGAAGAAAACCATCCTCGACGGGATAAACTACATCCCCGTTTGTTGCAATGAATTCAGCACCTTTCATTATCGTCTTATATCCCACAGAAAGTTTGTCATAATCAATCGTTCTGTCAAGCCCTACAACAACTATACCTGCAGAATCGTCTTCAACAACACTTATTTCATGTTTTTTAAATTCATCCTTCATTCCTTTTTCTCCAATGCAGAATACTGTCTTGTCCTTGAAATTCGATGTTATGTATCTTGCAGTTGCATATGTGGTGCAGTACATCTCCTCCTCTTTTGCGTGTATTCCCATTCCTGCAAGTTTTTCAACAACTCCTACCCTGCTCCTTGTTGCTGCATTCGTTACAAAGAAAAGTCTGATGCCTTTGTCCCTGAGCTTCTGGAGTGTTTCATCAGCACCTGGGATGGCACTTTTGCCCCGGTACACTGTTCCATCCAGGTCTAAAAGTACTGCTTTGAGCATGATTTATATTCTGTAGCGTATCTTAATAGGTTTATGCGTGTTGTATGTTTGTTTTCAGGAGGAAAAGACAGCACATATGCGGTATTCTGGGCACTTGCACAGGGTTTTGAACCTCTGCTGCTTACTGTCAAACCAGAGCCTTACTCAATGATGTTTCATCATCCTAATATCGAATATACAAAACTTCAGGCCGAAGCAATGGAGCTTAAGCAGGAAATTATCGAAGTTACCGAGAAGAACTGGGAAGAGAAGTTAAGTGAAGCCCTAAAGAAACTCAGAGCTGAGGGACTTGTTGCAGGAGCCGTTGCAAGCGAATTCCAGAGAAGAAGGTTTGAAAAAATATGCGAAAACCTTGGCATTCCTTCATATGCTCCCTTATGGCATAAAGGAAAAGAAATTTTGGATGAAATGCTTGAAAACATGGATGTCAGGATAGTCGCGGTAGCTGCAGAAGGACTTGGAAAAGAATGGCTGGGAAAACCCTTGGAAGAGCTTGTGAAAAAGAAGCCGAAAAACATAGATATTTTTCTTGAAGGCGGAGAAGGGGAAACATTCGTAGCTGATGCCCCTTTTTTCAAAAAAAGAATTATTATAGGCGGCTGGGATATCGAATGGGATGGAGTAAGGGGAGTTGCGAAAATAAAAGATGCGAAACTGAAAGATAAGTAACTAAACCAGCTGATATTCTTTTTTGCCATCACTTACCCATACGCCCTTCTTCTCGACAACCTTTCCTATTATGCTTGCACCTATCTCGTGCTTCTTTGCAATATTGATAACTGTTTCAGCCCTGTCTTCGGGAAGAACTATCACCATACCTATTCCCATATTAAACGTCTTGCACATTTCCTCAAAGCTTACCTTTTTCATAAGCTCCTTGAAAATAGGCATTGGCTCAGGCAGTTTATTTATCTTATAACCAACATTCTTGTTCAGACGGGGTATTTTTCTGAATGCCCCTCCGGTTATGTGCGCAATTCCATGAATGTCACATACGCTCATCATTTCAAGCACAGGGGCAACGTAAATCTTTGTAGGTTCAAGCATTTCCTTTCCCCATTCCTTAATGTCAAGAATGCTTCTTGCAAGGGTATAACCGTTGCTGTGCAATCCCGAGCTCTCCAATCCGACTATTACATCGCTCTTTTCGATTTCCTCCCCTATAATTTTCTTCCTCACTCTTCCGACTACTGTGAATGCAAGGTCAAACGGCCTTTTCCCTCCTTTTATTATATCAGGAATGATGGCGGTTTCCCCTCCGATAATTGCACAACCGCTTTCCTCAGCTCCTTTTGCAAGCCCTTTCATTACTTCATCAACGAGTTCGCCATCCTCTTTTGCAAGCGCAAGATAATCAACACCCACAAGCGGTTCCGCACCAACGCAGAGAACGTCATTAACAGACATCGCGATGGCATCTATGCCCACGGTATCGTATTTGTCAAGGGCTTGGGCAACAAGAAGCTTGGTGCCGACTCCGTCAGTATGAATTACAAGGGTCTCGCTGCCGCATTTGAAAAGCCCCCCGTAGTGTCCGAATACGGGAAGCGGCTCTCCATAACCTTTCCTGAATTCAAACGTTGACCTTATTTTGTCCCAGATTGATTTCTGGATTTTTCTGACATGTGAGACGTCTATCTGGTATTTCATGGTGTTATTCCGTAGTATAAATATTTAATAATGTTATTCGAGTTAATCAATTGATATTCATGAGGCTAAGCGGGTTTATCGAGTTTGCGAAGAAAGTTCTCCGTGCTGCAAAGAAAGGCGGACTCAAGGGTCCTGACCTGAAAAAACTTGAGCACCTTCTCAGCAAAACCGGAAAAAGGAACAGGGTTCTCGCCCAGGGAATACTTTCAGCCCTGGACGCAGGCGGTTCCAGCAGGGAGGACATAGAAAGGTTCAGCAAACTTCTGGAAGGGGCAAACGAAAGGATATTGCATGATAAACCCCCCTTCACTCCAAGACAAAGGAAGGAGCTGAATGGGATATTCAAGAGAGCGTTTGTTTCGAGAAAAACAGCAAGATGGTTCTCGATGCAGCTTGATGAGTTTGTTGCGGGTGAAATAAACGAATTCATAACAGGAGGCAAGGAGATAATGGCGGGTGTCCCTGAGAGAAAGATAGTAAAATTCGTGGAAGCACCAAAACCTGCAAAAAAGAAGAGAGTAAGACTCTGAATGGGGTTTTACGTTATGAAAATAAAACTGACTCCGGAAATTTCATATCTGATAGGTCTGTGGCGCAAGTGCAGAAGTTTCGAAGGTCTGGGAGTGAAGGGAAAAGCCGAAGTACTTGAAATATTTTCAAAAGAAGCCCTCACACAGGGCATTATAACTTCTAATAAAATTCTTACAGGGGATGATAAGGTCTATTTCTATCATTCAGCATACAGGAAGTTCTTCCAGGATGTTGAAAAAAACCAGCTTGAAAGATTCAAATACCTGAACGACTATGCGGCAAATTACCTTGCAGGGTTGTTCGATGCCGTCGGAAATATCGATGGTAAGGGGGTGGTTTCACTTTCAAAAATAAACAAGGGAGACGAAATCCTGCTTCTGAGGCTGGGCTTCAACATAAAAAGAAGGTCAGGGGTTCTGGTGTTTGAGCGTCCGCTGGTTTTCCTTGCTTTCATAAAGAATTACACAAGACTCTTTAAAGGAAACAAAATTTTCGAATATGTCAATCCGAAAAAAAGAAGCTAAAGTTCACCCACTCTTCTCTTCGCCTTTCTCTTAAGTCTTCGCCTTTTTTTCTTTACCCATTTCCAGCGCATTCTGTTTTTCTTTTTCCATTTCCTAGGTCTCGAACCCATTAGCTATCCCTCAGTTTATTTGGAAATATAAGATTGGTTTTTTAAGTCTTTGCAGATGAGGTTGCAAATCCCCTAAGAGAGTTTTAAATATCTTATCTTTGAAGTATGCATGGTGACCTTGATGATTACCAGCATAAAAAGAGCATTTTCAGCATATACTTCAAATCCCTTTTTGTTCATGTGGGGCTCATTTGTCTATCTGTTCATGTTTCTGGTGTTTCTGCTTGCCGCATTCGGCCTGCTTCTGATTTACTTCATGGTCGCATCCGCAGTGCAGTTCGAAATAACCCTCGAATCCCCGGTGACAATTGGGGTGGGTATAATCATAATGTTGATATTCCTGTATTGTATGGGTGGACTGAATGCCGCCCTTGCGAAAACCTATTATAGTGCAATCGGTGGTATGAAAACCAGCCTTCTTGATTTCTATCATTACGCGCTTTCAAGGGCACCCCCTATGTTCGGGGTAATGCTGATGCGCGAATTATTTTCCATTCTGCTCATAGGTCCTGTCGCCGCAATCTACTATTATTTCTTTATGGATTACCAGTACATGGACTATCTGCTTTACCTCTATGCGCTTACAATGATATTCTTCCTGCACATGCTCTTCACTCCGGCGCTGGTATCTGTTTCCCTGGGTTCGTTGCCTTTTGATTCCTTCAGAACGATGTTCTTCACCATAAAGAAGAAGCACATCTATTTCTTTGGCATGTACATATTATTTGCAATGGTCTGGGTGCTGAATTTTATACCCATGATTCAGCTCTTTACAATTTTCCTCTTTTACCCCGTAATATACAGTGCAATGATGCTCCTGATAAAAGGAAATCATGAGGGCATTGCCGAAGTAAAATCAAGAAGCGGCAGGTGATACCATGGAAAGGTTATACGTATGTGAAAGCGGTAAAAAAACAGAACTGAAAGAAATTCTTGAGGCCGACCCCTATGCCGCGGACAGTTTTGCAAGGGTCGGGTATAAACTGCGTGACGGTACGATGCTGGAAGAGGAAAAAGACAAGGTTTATCTTTACATTTCAGCATCCGGTGATTTCATAAAGAAGGCGGACGAAAAACTGAAGGATGTTGCAAAACCCGTGGAAGGCGAGAATGCAAAGAGGATAATTGACAAAATAAAAAAGGAAGAGGAGGCTGCAGAGTCCGGTCTTGGCTCAATCTTCGGGTAATACCGTCACAGTAAACCTTAGAAAATCTCTGATTTTGCTTATTTTATCTCGAGAACGATACGAGAGTGAGATTGTTGTTGGTTGGATTGAACGTATTGTTTTATATACAATCTCCGCTCCATACTTGTTGGTGAAATAAATGGGAGAATATGAAAATGTGGACTTACATTCCTTATATGAAGAGTTGAAATACATCCGCGAGAAAGTGGATCATCTTGAAGAGATACTCATCCCAGAAGTTGAAATGACAAAGGAAGACAAAGAAGAACTGGCAGAGGCTATGAGAGAACACAAAGAAGGGAAGACTATAGACTTCAGGAAAATCAGAAAGGATTAGCATGTATAGAGTGAAACTTACCAGAAAAGCGGAAAAACAGTACGATCATTTGACAAGTTATAGGAAAAAGATTAACGGGCTTTTAGAGTTTTTGGAGAATACGGCTTATCCTGCTAAAGAATATGATCTTGTAAAACTTTCAGGTTCTAGGAGTGCATACAGAATCAGAATCGGTAAGGTGCGAATCAAGTATTTTGTTAATAAAGATGAAAAGACCGTTATTGTTTATCATATTGGCTTACGTTCAGAAACAACCTATAAGTAGTCACTGTAACAGTAAACCTGAGAAAATTTTGAATTTTTGTACTTTTTATGCCCCATTTTTACGAGGTAACATTTAGCACATTCTAACCCAAACACACACAAATCCCAAGCTTTAAATAGCCTTTCCTGCTTAATATAATTGCGAGGTGATGTATGTGAGTGGTAAGGAACTTCATCACAAAAGAGCACCTCAGGAAGCTCATGCTAATCGTCCAGTTAAATCTAAATCCAAATTCAGAAGATTTTTGGATAAAAGCCTGCTTGTTGGTGCCTCTGTTCTTGCTTTCGGATGTGCAGGTTCTGTAGCCAATACCCAGGTTGCAAGTCTGGTTAATATTCCGATGGCAGATACCAAGAGCAAAGTAACACCCGATAAGCAGAAGATTGGAGAGAATGATAAAAAGGCAGAGAAGAAAACCGAGATTTCGATTAGTGAGTTGAAGGGATATCAATTGAAATTCAAGAAAGAACATGGAGCTGCCTATGAGATGGTTTCTGATAATGAAGACAGATTTTATTTGGAAGTCTCTTTCAAGAAACCAATATACCTAGAAAAGGGCAAGAAAGCATTAGTGGTAATGGTAACAATATATCATAATAAAGAAAAAGCGAAAGACAAATCAGATGATATTTTCATCAGATTGGTGGATGTTGAGCAGAATAAAGTCATAAAGGGATGGGCACCTGATTTCGATAAACTAAGAAAAGAA
>DAOVFD010000018.1 GCA_030668565.1 Microcaldota archaeon | reverse complement strand
GCATTATCTATAATTTGTGCACTCTGGGAAAAAGCAAGTCCGAAAAACAAAACCAAGATGATAAATTTTTTCATCATAATCACACCGTCGATATTGATTTTCCGACGTTTGAAAGAACGGAGTTGATATTCTGTAGAGCAGAAGATATTAAAGCGTATGTTGTACTGTCCATGTTCGCTTCCGCAGGAGTCGGTTCTTCAAGTATCGAATCTATCGGGAACACGAGCGTTGCGAAATCAGTTCCATTCACGCTCAGCACCAGTGTAAGATTCGCATTATTGTTATATCTCGTCGGGATTACAACAATCGATTCGTTCGTATAGAAAGTTCCTGTGTTGTTGTACAATTCCTTGTCGGGCTGTAATGGAACGAAAATTATCAAACCGTCCGATTCGCTGCTGTACACTGTTGCGTTGAATACGTTCGAACCGTTATATGCGGTAATGTTTATCATATTCGGAGCGCCTGCTTTCAAGGTAGGCAAAGGAGTAGTATAACTTCCATTCGTTGAAACATTTACGTTTGCAAGCCTCATTTTCTGAAGATTTATCCATTTGCTTGCAGTGCTCGCAAGTGAATTCATATTCTGGATTGAACTCTTTACCTGGCTTCCATAAGCATCATTAACAAGTGATGTGCGATAAGTCGGGGACAATGAACCGTAACTTGCAATTGAAAAATTCTGCCTGCAGTAATAGGAACCTTTGGATGCTTCGGCATAAGCCTCATAGCCATAGCTGTCGGGAATATTATAACGGCTTGGTATCAGGGCAAACAATGCATGGCCGGATGAATTCGTATCCATTTCCCCAAACCCGAGAAATGTCTTTGCAGCATCAAGAATAGGATAGAAAATATTGCGCCCGTTGCCTTCAACCACGCGCACGGTTGCATTTTCCATGGGAAGAGAATCGTTATCGAGTACCAGCAGTTCGACCTTGTAAGGAACGCCTGTTTTCGGGAATGTCGTTGTTTCAACATCATCTATCCAGATGGTCAGGTTGCATTCCGCCTCTTTGTAAAGGTAGAAATAATAATCTTCAAATGCTGGCACAATATATTCGAAATCAAAGAAGGTTCCGTTATATCCAAGAAGGTTTTCAATCGCCCCTACAAATAAAGGCTCCTCATGCGTTCCGTTTGAGAATTTTAGGACTCCCATCGGGGTACTCGCCTCCAGAACAACAAAAGGACAGGTTATGGGATTGTTATAGATATAGCAGGTGGTGAATACGCATGGATTGCAGAACGTGTTCAAAGGACCATCGAAAAGCCTGCTCAGGTTCAATCCTGCAAATGTTGTGAAATTCTCGAACATCCCGCCATCGGCAAAATCAGCTGCAGAAGGAGTGGACATGTCAGTGAACTCCGGCCTGAAGGGCAGTCTTGTAACAACCATTGAAGTATTATAGTACGTAATATAGCTTCCGTTGGGTTCGTTGGTATAAATATCGCTCTCGTTTACGGGCTCGAATGAAACCGGCAAGGAATGGTCATATATCAAAGTACCGTTCAGCCATCCAACAATTCCCGCCCAGTGCTCTGTACGGCCGGTCATGTTCAACTCGGCCTCGGTTATGTTTCCTCCTTCTGTTGTCGAAGAGTTGGCTTGAGCAAATGCAGTGGATATCAGAAGAATAAATATGACTGCTGCATAGAACAGACGCATGTTAAGTAAAAAAGCTTAATATATATAAAGATTTCTCTGAATTACCGTCTGAACTTAGTATTGCCTCGAGGCATAGAGGTAAATTTTTGCCGGTTTACCGCATGCTATGCATTTCTTCCCTCTCGGCTTTTCCTTTTCACCGTAAAGAGAGCCGCGTATGTTTGCATGTACCTTGTCCCTTATTATCTCCGCGCAGGGTTTCCCTTCCATCTGGTCTGTGCAGAATGGAATCCTGATAAAGCCGCGTGTTTCAACCTTCTTTTCAAACTCCTCCATACTATCCGCTTTATCGTTCTGCTCCATAAACCACTTGTCTGCCTTTTCCTTCAGGTTCTTCCTTATTTCTTCCCTAAGTTTTTCTATTGTGCCTTCAAGTTTTTCAACAGCAACTGGTTCCTTCTTTTTCGTATCTCTCCTAAAAAGCATAACTGAATTTTTCTCGATATCCCTTAGTCCAATCTCAAGTCTTATCGGAACACCCTTCATTTCCCAGTAGTTGTATTTGGCACCCGGAGTATCCTCTCCTTCATCAAGTTTTACAACATATTTTTCGCTTAGTTTCTTCTCCAGTTCCCTGCATTTCTTCATTACCTTTTCCTTTGTTTCCTTCTTCACTATCGGAACTATAACTATCTGAACCGGTGCGATATCAAACGGAAGAACAAGACCCTTGTCATCTCCGTGAACTGCTATAACTGCTGCATATATTCTTGATATTGCAGGACCGTAACAGGTCTGCCAGACATACTGCTCCTTCTCGTTATCGTCCATGTATTTTATGTTGAACGGTTTTGCAAAATTCTGCCCCAGCATATGGGTGCTTGGCAACTGCAATGCCTTCCGGTCAGGCATAAGGGCATCAGCACCATAGGTATCAACTGCACCTGCGAACTTGTCCCACTGCGGCCTTTTGAAAAAGAAGAACGGAACACAGAACTGCTGGTGGAGAATCTTTTCGGTTATCCCCATATCCTCTTTTACCTGTGCTTCGGCTTCCTTTTCTGTCGCAAATGCATCGTGTGCCTCTATCCAGTAGAACTCCCTTGAGCGTATGAATGGCTTGGTTGCCTTTGTTTCATGCCTCCATACCTGGCAGCGCTGGTAGATTTTCAAGGGGAGGTCCTTGAGTCCATGAATCCAGAGGGAATACATTGAATACATCGCGGTTTCACTCGTGGGTCTCATCGCATATCTTTCTTCAAGAGGATTGTTTCCTGCTGCCGTAATCCAGAAAACCTCGGGTACGAACCCCTCGACATGCTCGCTTTCTTTCATGAGATAGGATTCGGGAATCAGTGCAGGGAAAAGAGCCGGGACATGTCCTTTTGATTCAAGCTCTTTCTCATAGATGGTAAACATCCTGTTCATAGTCATTACTGCCCATGGACGGAAAACCACGAAACCTTTCAGGTCGTATCTTATATCGCAAAGTTCCGCATCTTTTATTATGGAATTGTACCATTCTGAGAAATCTGATTTCGGAATTTCCACAATGTTCACCTATATTACTATATATTATAGGGTAAGTTTCAGGGTTTGTTTTTTTAAAGCTGATATTGTTCGCCAGTTTATTCCATCGTTTTAGCGCCTTCACGAGCCCATAGAAATTGCAGCCAGATGAGCGGTTTCCTCCTCTTTTATCAGGTAGGCACGGAGGACTTCCTTCTTTATTTGACGGAAATAATTATCATCTCGCACAAAAACTATTTTTCCGTGTTTTAATACTTCAAATTGAATATATAGTGGCAGTCTATGAAAATTGACAACATCGACCGTAGCCGATGAGAAACCAGCGATTTCTGCTTCTATCTTTTTATCCGGTTCCCTGACTAAGACCGCAAGGTCGATATCAGAGAGGGGCTTCGCTTTGCCCTTCGCATACGAACCAAACAGAATTACTGCGGCGACTTCCGGATATTTTTTAAGTCCATCCACGACTTTTTTTATCTCTGCTTTCATATATACCACTAGTAATTTGACCTAAAGCATTTAAAATAAGATTTGCACTTCACCTTACATGGAAGATTTTTTTGAGGCGTGTGGGGAAGCGAAAAAAACCGCATTCTCATTCAAAGAGCCGTTGATAGTTCATCACCACGACGCTGACGGAGTGGCGAGCGGAGCAATTGTTGTCTCAGCATTCCTTAAAGAAGGGAGAAAATTCAGGAGGGAATGTATAAAGAAATTAGATGATAATGCAATCGAGCGCTATAAGAAAGAGAAGGAGATTATTTTTGTTGATTTGGGTGGCGGGAATGAGAGAGTAAACGAATTGCAGGATGTTCTCATAATAGACCATCACCAGACTTCAGAAATCAAAAAACACCAGATTAATCCCCTGCTTTACGGGATTGATGGAAGCGATGAACTGAGTGCGTCAGGAACGGCATACTTTGTTTTCAGGAATGATGTAGATTTGGGAATAGTTGGGGCAGTAGGGGATATGCAATGGCCTCTTACCGGTGCAAACAGGAAAATGCTTGAAGAAGGAGTTAAATCTGAAAAGGTAACCGTCGAGGAGGATTTGAAGTTTTACGGAAGATATTCAAGGCCTTTAGTTCAGTTTCTTGCATATTCAGATGACCCCTATGTTCCGGGAATTTCATACCGTGAGGACAGGGCATTCCAGTTATTCAAAGACCTGAAGATTCCGATTGAAGAGGATGGCAAGGGAAGGGTTTACGCAGACCTGGATGATGGAGAGAAAAAGAAACTGATAAGCACTATTGCAAACATAATGATTGAAAGGGGACAGATTTCAAAAGTTGAGGAACTTGTGGGCGAGAGCTATATATTCCCTTTAAGACCCAGAAATGAAACATACGAAGCAAATGAATTTTCAACAGTCCTTAATGCATGCGGCAGGTGGGGACATGCGGAAGTCGGAATATCAGTATGCCTTGGTGAGAAGAACGGCTATGAAAAGGCACGCGGTCTTCTGCAGATTCACAGAAAAATGCTGAGAGGGGGGATGGAATATACTGCGGGTAACATGCAGGATTTCGGCAACTTCTTTTTCCTTGACGGCAGGGGGCACATAAATGAAAGTATAATAGGTACCGTCTGCGGAATGGCCACACAACAGAGCTGGAAAAAACCCATAGTGGGCATTGCAAAAGGGGAAAATGCAACGATAAAGATATCAACGAGGGGGACAAGAAGGCTTGTAAATGAGGGACTTAACCTGGGGAAGATGCTCAGGGAATCGGTTGCGGATATAGGAGGAGTTGGCGGGGGGCACAGGATAGCTGCAGGTGCTTCAATACCAAAAGAAAAAATCAATGAATTCCTTCTCATGCTTTCGAAGAAGCTTGAAAAGTTAGACTAATGTCGTAATACTTGCAGTGGAAAAGCGAATATTTAAATAACCATTATGCTATTCTCAAGATTGATAGGAATGGGTGCAGCGAGAAAACTGAAACACGAAAAATTGAATGCCCCTAAAGACAGGAAGGAAGCCAAAACAGCGACAGCCGATTATTTCAAGAATACAGTAGCGAAGCTGGTGGAGCGCCATCCTGTATTTCGGTTTTTCAGGGCTGCGATGAGGGGATTTCATTACTGCAAAGGTCCGCGAAGAACAGGAAACAGCTGGTGGGTTGACAAAGGGCGGAAGAATGCTTACAGGGCATATGGTATTTTTGTTTTAAGCAGAAAACTTGCCGTTAATGTGGCAATAGCAAAACCTTCCAGAAACAAAAAACCGATGGTTGAAGAGCCATTAAAATTAGAAAATACGAGGCACATGGAGGATAAATTGGAGAGAGTAAAATATTCAGCTCCTGAGAAAGTTGAAAGCCAGACTGCAACTGTAATCGAAACACCAAGGACAAAAATCGATAGAATTTCCAATACAAAAATAAAGAATGAAAATAGAGCATTAGTGGATGTTCCCCACGCAAAACTGCATTTTAATCATGTTAATTCCGATGCAAGCAGTACGGAAATTGCAAGGGGTGAGAAAGCACCTGCAGTGAAACATCAGGAAGTAAAAACAATCGGGATGAAGATAAGCCAGGGCAGGAAAGCAGAAACAAAAAGCATAAAGAGCGAAGCAAGAGCAGAAGGAACAAAGGTAAAACCAAGGTCGCACATGCATACTGAAAGAACTCCGAAAACAAGGACCACCGCCGTGCGTATTGCAGAAACAAAAATAAAAACACCAAAGACAGAGCCATCAAAACCAACCGGAATTTCTGTTGATAAAATCAGGGCGCCAGTTGCTTTTTCAGCACCCAAAACCGAATTTTCTGACGTTGCAATAAAAGTACCTGCCTTTGCCCTTTTGGCAGCTTCCGTAAAGGCAGTAAAGGCGAAACCGGAGGGACTGATAAGAACAATCGAATTTCCAAAAACAGTAAGCATAAAACCAAAGGAAGAGAAACCTGAGATTGATGTCTACTCTATTCTTAAAGGGATAAAACCGCAGAGATTCAATGCTCCAAAGGTGACAGCCGCCGCAGATCCTCTTAGTTGACCTAATCGAAAATTATATATAAGTTCACCAGACCTCTAAGTTGCATGGTATCGAAGAAGTTTCTTGCATTGTTCATACTTTCATTTTTAATCGTCTCATTCTACTTTATGGGCGATGGGGTACTCAGCCTTGCCCAGGCATCGCTTTTATCTTTCGGAAGAATGACGGCTGCATATGCGATAGCACTCGTGTTCTCGCTCTTCTTCGGAATAATCATGGGCCACAACGAAAAGGCGTTCAGGTTTTTACTCCCGATAATGGATACTTTACAAGCGGTGCCTATTCTGGGATTCCTTCCTGTGGCGGTCCTTTTCTTTATCAGCATCCCTGTAATAGGCCCTGAAGCAGCAACGATATTCCTGATATTCACATGCATGACCTGGTCTACCCTGTTCAACATTATAGAGGGTGTAAGGACAATACCCCAGAACATAAGGGATACCGCACAGCTTTTCGGAGTAAAGGGTGCAAAATATCTCACAAACATAGTCTTTCCCGCAATCTACCCTGCTCTTATTTCAGGAAGCATGGCCGGATGGGGAGGCGGATGGTATTTCCTTGTTGTAGGTGAATTCACTACTTTCGGCGGAATTTCGCATGAAGTATTCGGGGTAGGAAGTTTCATTGCAGAATCGGCTTATTCAGGAAACATTGCACTTTCACTGGTAGGAATATGGGCTCTTGCCGCAATGGTCCTCACCCTTAATGCTTTCGTATGGACTCCTCTGCTCCAGCATGCAAAGAAATACAAATACGGTTCAACCATAGAAACGGATGAGGAGGAAGAAATCGTTCCTGAAGTAGTTGAGGATGTCGGGGAAGGATTTGCAGGAATATTTGAAAAGATATTCTCGAAAATCGACGGGCTGATTTCAGGAATAGGCATAGGTCCTGTGATTAAACCTTCAAAACCGGATTATGTTTTTTCCATTCTTCTTGTTATGCTTGTGATAAGCAGTCTTATTGCACTGATAGTACTTTATCCTGAAGAGAGCATAGGTCCATGGGAACTTGTAGGAAATTCACTGAGTTCGGTAACAAGGATAGTGATAGCATATGTCATAGCACTTACCTGGACCGTTGCGATGGGATTGCTGATAGAAAGAAAGAGATGGTTATTGAAATATTTCATGCCAATATTCGATATCGGGCAATCAATACCCGCTGTTGCCGTATTCCCGATAATAGTCGTTCTGCTGATAACGTTTTTGGGCGGGATTCTGGGTTCAAACCCTGCAATTGAAATAGCTTCCATTATTTTGCTGCTTACCGGGATGCAATGGTACCTTATGTTCAACATAATAAGGGCCATAAGAAACATACCCGGAGAAATGACGGACCTGGGTGCATTGATGGACCTTAAATACCTGCAGAAGCTCAGGCATGTCATCCTGCCGGCGATATTCCCTGCTATAGTTGCCGGAAGTATAGAGGCGATAGGAGGGGGATGGAATGCAACCATCGTAAGCGAATCGATTATGTATAAAGGAATCCAGTTCTCACCGGAAACCGGAGGATTGGGTTATCTTCTTTCAAATGCAACTGCAACAGGAAATATTATCATGATAGGGGTCAGCGTGCTGGCAATGATAACAATAATAATATTAACAGACAAGATTCTGTGGGCCTGGGCAGTAAAAAGGGCATCCAGATATTCATATGAAATGTAGCTGAACGGTGATTCCATGGTCGAACTCAAACTCAAGAATGTAGAAAAAAAATATACCATCGGAAAACGTTCAGTTGAAGTAGTGGATGATGTTTCATTTTCGGTACGGAAAAGAGAGGCGATATCAATAGTCGGCCCGAGCGGCTGTGGAAAGACAACCCTGATACGCATGATAGCCGGCCTGGAAAATCCCACAAAGGGCTCGATAACATGCAAAGGAAAACCAATTAGGGAACCAACAGAAAAGATTTCAATGATATTCGAATCCTTTGCATTGCTTCCCTGGAAAACAGTTCTTGAAAACGTTGAGCTTGCACTTCTTGATAAACAAAAGGAGGAAAGGATAGCAGCTGCAAAAAAACATATAGATTTGGTAGGTCTTGACGGATTTGAGGAAAGCTATCCAAGGGAACTGAGTGCAGGCATGAAACAGAGGGTGGGAATAGCAAGAGCTATCTCAAGAGAACCGGACATACTTCTTATGGATGAACCGTTTGGCGCACTTGACCCGCTTACGGCAAACAACCTCAAAAACGAGGTACTCCGGCTGTTTCACAGCAGGAAGTTCAAAACTGATGTGCTCATCCTTGTAACCCACAACATAGAGGAAGCGGTTTACATGTCCAACCGAATCATAGTGCTTTCAAAAAGGCCATCAAAGATTGTGGGGGACATAAACATTGAGCTTCCCAGACCACCTGATGTAAGAAGTGAAAAATTCCTGGGATATGTTGATAAGATAACCTCACTGATAACATGAGATTTAAAGAAGGAACGGGGACAGGACGAAAGTTTCCTCATCACTGTCATATTCAAAGGATTCTGTATAGTTTCCCCACCCAATTATAAGTTTCAGGAACATCGCCTTGTCTTCAATAAGGAATTTTTTTGAGACAGTATCCACAAGTTCGTCTCTTTCCATCTCCCCTCCTGACTTTTTCAGAAGGCGTATTATCGTCTTGAAAGGTTCTATTTTCAGCATTTTTTCCCTGAGTATCTTTTTCTTGTCGTCTATATTACCCAATGAAAGCGCCTCACCGAAAAGAGTAAGGTTGATTACGCCTTTTCTTGATGCAACTATGCCAAGGAGCTTTGCCATATCAACTACGTCGCCAAGGTCGTCCATATCTATCTGCAGCTCATCGGCGAGAAAAGAAACCTTTGTTTTGCATCTGTAACCGTAGAGGGTATCTGCCAAACCAAGAACTTCGCCTACATCTGCATGCGGAATTGGAAGGATTTTGTGCTTAACCATACTCTTTATTCACAGTATTATTTGGTAGGATTAACCTTAAAAACATTGCTATTTCTTCCACAAATCTTTAACTTTTCCCATTATAGTACCTTCTATACCAAATTCCACATCTTCTTTACCCGGAACGATAAGGTATGCTTTCCACGAGATACCCTGGGGATATGCAACGCGAACCCTCCTGTGGCCGTCCAGAAGAATCAGTTTTTCTCCTTTCTTAAGAACCAGAAGCGGTGTGGAGTACTTATATCCTATTGCTTCAGCTATTGCCCTCATCTTCTCCTCTGCTGTTACCTCGGATTCCTCGCCCGCATAGGTATATTCAAGCTCCCCTATTTCCTCGTGTGTAAGCTCTTTTTCTTCTGTTTTGAAATCTATTCCGGGATAAAGTTTCCTGTAGTAAGCAAGCATTTTTTCCAGGAGGTTCCTTTCCTCTTCCTCTGTTATAAGACCGACCATTTTTACACCGTTTTTAGATGGAAAAGAAAATTCTAAAATTGTTCGCTTTCCTATTGCTCGGTCTGCGCGAAAATTATCGCCTTACAAAGGTGCATAGTATCTGAATTGGATATATCACTGCATAGAACAGCATCTCTTTTCTTGAGCGCAAAGTATAGTAGACAGTCATCCTTGGGACAGTAATAATAATAACAATCGTCTAGCAGACTACATGATGACTCATCTCCGTTGATTATCGCGTATCCATAGTAACAGTCCTCAGAGTCATAGTGGATCAGGCTACATGCCGTCTTATCATTATGAACATGTGCATACTTCATGTAACAGGAGTCTCTATCAGAATCAATGATGTTCTGATTTTCGCAGGTTTTAGCAGCCCCTCTGCCTTTTGCTATTCCTATATTCATGATACACGAGCTTAAATCATATTTGTCAAGACTATCAATATCGCATCCCACGATCGACGGCCATTGAACATCGGTCACATAGACGCTTTCATAAGAGTCACAGACCTCTTCATAAATACATTCGTTCGCGGGTATTGTTACTTCTTTGGGATATTTTGCACAACCGCTGGATTTGCAAATTCTAAATGTTACTGTTATCGGAAGGTCTCCGTAATTGCAATAGCTCAGTTCTGCGATATTGGAAAGATTAGCTGTGCAACTTTTTGACTGGTTTAGTTTGTGTGACAATATCTCTACATTAGACTCAAAAAAACTGCAACCTTGCGGTAGACAATACGATTCGTTCAGCTTTTCCAGTTTCTCTTTGCATCCTGGCGCGAATTCGTAATACCCCGCCCGATAATCCTCATGGGGAAGCTCCAGAAAATAATATTGATTTTGGACCAAGCCGCTATCTACACATTCAGTAGTATCTAAAGAGCTGGTGTAGGTCGAGGTCATAGGTGGAATAGATAAGCCGTATTTGCTACTCCACTTATCTATATTTTCTTTACAGTCTCCCATCGGATTCGAATGAGTCCAATAGCCAGAACTTAAGAATCTACAAATCGAACTGTCCTGTTTTATCCCTGCTACCGCAGTAATACAATCTTCCTTCTCGGAATCATAATCAATTTTTAAGCATTCTTTAACCGAAGCGTCTGGGGGAACTATATAGCGTAAAGATAAGAGCGCTGCAATTACTGTTGCAATGAAAAGAAAAATCAGGAGGAGTTCTATCTTTTTCATTTTCCTTCACTTTTAGTTTCAATCTTCTTCTCTACAGTTTTTCTGAAAAGTCGGTCTTTAAACTTGTAGAATACGAATATCATAATGCCGAATAATAGCAGGCCGATGAACAATCTTAGTATTGGTTCATTTATTCTGAAAAGAATATCCAGAATAAGATCAAGAGCACCCGTAAAAAGAAGTACTGATGAGGAAAATAGAAATACCTTTCCTAATTCTTTCTGTTCTCTCATCAATGCTTGATAAAGAGAAAGCAGTATTACACCGATCATCATGTAGATGGCTCCTTGATATAAGTAATAGCCAGTCTCCGACGATGGAAAACCGGGTTCATAACCAAAAGCTGAAAGGATAACATCTGAGAAAGCCATCCCAATATAGACGCCGAGACAACCGGTTACCACAACCACAACAGTCCCCAAAACACCGAATTTCTTGTAATACGCTACTAATGCTATTAGTATAGCAATAATGACTACCGCATAAATCATGAAAGATGCCATGAAATCATTTTGGGAGTAAACCTTTTAATCATGTTCCGTACAGATATGATATACGGTTTTTGAATGGTTAAAATAAAAACTGCGCTTCTTAGCGTCTATAATAAGGAAGGCATAGTTGAATTTGCGAAGGCGCTTTCAGGGATGGACATAGAAATCATATCAAGCGGAGGCACTGCGAAAGCGCTCAAAGAAGCAGGAATAAAAGTAACCGAATTGTCTGATTTTACCGGATATCCTGAGATGATGGACGGTCGTGTGAAAACATTACATCCTAAAATCCACGGCGGAATACTGATGGACAGAAACAAACCGCAGCACATAAAGGAAGCCGAAGAAAATAAGATAACGCCAATTGACCTTGTTGTTGCAAATCTCTATCCCTTTGAGGAAACAATATTGAAAGGGGCTTCCATAGATGAGGCAGTTGAAACCATTGACATAGGCGGACCTACCTTGATAAGGGCTGCTGCAAAGAATTTCAAGCATGTTCTTGTTGTATGCAATCCAAGAAGATACGGACAGGTGCTTGAAGAGATAAAAAAAGGCGATGTAGGCGAAGAACTCAGGAAGGGCATGGCTGTTGAGGCATGGGAGCATATCGCCCATTACGATGTTGTTATTGAACAATATTTCAAGAAGCAGTTCGAAAAAACATTCGCTTATCCGGGATATCTGAATCTCACTTTCGAGAAAAAGCAGGATTTGAGATATGGTGAGAATCCGCACCAGACCGCGGCACTATACATAGACCAGCATGAGAAGAACCCGTCGATACTTAAGGCGAAACAACTACAGGGAAAAGTACTTTCATACAACAATGTCCTTGATGCGAACTCTGCATACAATCTGATTAAGGAGTTTGAAGAAACCACTGCTGTTATAGTCAAGCATAACAATCCGTGCGGGATAGCCTCAAGCGATGATATCTATGAGGCATACAAGGTTGCAAGGTCTGTGGACCCTGAAGCTGCATTCGGAGGGATAGTTGCGGTGAATCGTGAAATCGATAAAAAGCTTGCAGAAGAGATAACAAGCAGGTTTGTCGAGATGGTACTGGCTCCTTCATTCACAGATGAAGCAAAAGAAGTATTCGCAAAAAAGAAGAATCTGAGGCTTCTTGAACTTCCGATAAAGACCGGCATTGTAAGGCACAGAAGATACCGTTCTGTCCTTGGGGGATTCCTTGTGCAGGATAGTGATGTTGACCTGTATAAGGAGTTGAAGGTAGCTACGAAAAGAAAACCAACCGATGAAGAGATGAAAAACATGATGTACGCGTGGAAAATCGTAAAATATGTCAGGTCAAATGCAATTGTTTATGCAAAGAAAAACAGAGCAGTAGGCATAGGAGCAGGTCAAATGAAAAGAGTCGATGCTGCAAAACTCGGTGCGATGATTGCAAAGGATTTCGGAGAGCCTGTCGATGGATGTGCGATGGCAAGTGATGCATTCTTTCCTTTCAGGGATGGTATAGATTATGCTGCAAAACTCGGAGTAACTGCGATAATACAACCGGGCGGTTCAGTAAATGATAAGGAAGTCATTGCAGCTGCGGATGAACATAATATTGCAATGATATTTACCGAGATAAGGCATTTCAGACATTGATTTTACCATATTCCTTCTCTGAAAAGTGATTCGAGTTCTGAAAGAGAATATCGGGTATAGGAAAGCAGTGCAATAGCACCAGGATGAAGTAAATAACGTTCATCGTTTCCTCTTTTGTCTTTAT
>DAOVFD010000139.1 GCA_030668565.1 Microcaldota archaeon | reverse complement strand
GTTCCTTTCTTTGTGCTTGCAACAGTGACTTCCATGCCTTTTTCTTCAAAATATTTCTTCGGAATCTCGAACTCCTCATCCCTGTAATTCTCAAGGGGCACAATCATCAAGACCTTCACTATACGACCACCGCTGAAATATCAATAAGAAACTATTTAACCTTCACCTTACGATATTAATACGTGATATTATGATAACGCCAAAAGGAAAAGAAATTGAAAAAAGAAGGGAACTTCCAAAGATAATAGTTACTAAACCACCAACGGCCGCAATAAAGAGAATACCGAAAAAAATAGCAAAAGAAGCGATGACAAGGACTGAAATGAATGCGACCAAGGTGGCACAGGGATTCGTTAATCACTTTACTATCTCATTAAACAAAACCCCGGAAGGGAGACAGTTTCTTATCAATATGAAGAAAAACAGTGAGATAGGAAATGTTCTTTTTGTATAGGTGATGATTATGAAAAAAAATCTTTTCAAAAACTGCAAGGCACAATACGCCTATGACAAAAAACAGAAAGTATATACCGTAATGGTAACGCTCGATAACCGCCCCAGAATACTCACCTTCAGGGTCGGGGACAGATTTACCGAAATATCGATAGCAAACAAAAAAGGAGACGTGCTTGAGATATTGAGACAGGAAAACAATAGCATAACCCTAACGAGGAGCGAGTGATGGAAATGGGTGATGAAGAAAAAATAAATGCAGCAAAGGGGGCGCTTGAGGAAGTAAAAGATGGCATGTGCGTGGGCCTCGGAAGCGGAAGCACTGTCCGGGAATTTATCAGGCTTCTTGCAGAAAAAGTGAAAAAGGAAAAACTGAATATTTGTTGTGTAACTACTTCTTTTGACAGCAGGATGCTTGCCATAGAACGTGGTTTATGGGTTACTGAACCAGATGCAATAAGCGAGGTTGACCTTGCCGTGGACGGAGCAGACAAAGTTACCAAAACCGCCTTGCTAAAGGGGGGCGGAGGAGCGCTTACACGCGAGAAGATAATAGACTACAATGCGAAGCGGTTCATTGTTATTGTTGATGAGAGCAAGGTTCAGGAAGTTCTTGACGGCAAAGTAGCATTGGAGGTATTGCCGTTTGCAACACCAATGGTCTTAAAGCATCTTTCAAAATATAACCCGAGAATAAGGATGGCCGACAGGAAGCTTGGGCCTGTCGTAAGCGATAACGGGAGCTTCATAATAGACATGAATATGAAGGTTGAGAATCCTGAGAAACTTGAGCAGGAGTTCAACAGTATTCCGGGGATAATAGAGAACGGGATATTCACAAAATTCGATTCCATTATTGTTGGGAGAAAAGATAAGTGGGAAAAGGTATAATACAAAGGTTTAAAAAGATTTTAATAGTATATTATACTTAGTGGTTTAATATGAATGAAGCGATGGGTATTGAAGAGAAAGGTGCAAACGGAAAGGTCAGAGATAACAAGAAACCAGGAAAAATGAAAGAATTTCTCAGGAAAGCTGCAAAGCCGCTGGCTGAGAGCATAGCAGCAGTTGCAACTGTAGCTGTAATTTCGGCGGGGGGCTGTGCACTCGATTTAACGGGTAAGTATACCAATGATGGAAGGGTAGACACTACAGAAGTCCAGGAAACTGACGAACAAATTGAAGATACTCAATTGGAGGATGTTCCTGTAGAGGATGTTGTTGATGGTAAAGTTGATGTAGCTGACGGGGAAGAAGATGTTGAAAGCGAAGATGTCAGTGGAGAAGACGTTGCAGAAGAAGATGTTTCTGCAGAGGACGCAGTTGAAGATGTGAGCGAAGGAGATGACCCTACTGATGTTATTGGTGCTGACGAAGTGGAATT
>DAOVFD010000094.1 GCA_030668565.1 Microcaldota archaeon | reverse complement strand
ACAGTGAAAGTGAAGTGAAAACACCGGTTGCACTGGAATACTGCAAATTCAGCAAGGCATTCGAGGGCTTCAGGTTTGAGAGTAAAGCAGGAAAAATAAGGAGGGGGGAGATACTTGGGCTTGTCGGTAAAAATGCTTTGGGTAAATCTTTACTCGTGAAAATGCTTGCAGGAGTTGAAAAGCCCGACAAAGGAGAGGCACTGAAGTTGAAAATTTCATACAAGCCCCAGTACATAAGTGCTGAAGACAAATTCGTTCATGAGATTTTCAATCCCAAGGAACTGAATCCCATTGTTTTTGAGGAATGCAAGAGAAAACTGAGACTGAATCCGCTTATGGACAAGAAATTGACTGAGATTTCAGGTGGTGAGCTTCAGAGAATCGCGATAGCTCTCGCATTGAGCAGGGAGGCAGATATTTACTTATTTGACGAGCCAACCGCATTCCTTGATATCGAACAGAGATTTGAATTTGCAGCTTTATTGAGAAAAGTGATAAGTGAGAATGAGAAAAGCGCATTTGTTGTTGACCATGACATCGTTTTCATAGATGCAATTGCGAACAGGCTTATTGTATTTGAAGGAAAGAGTTCTGTAAACGGCCATGCTTCAGAACCTTACAACAAGAGAGATGGAATGAATGCGTTCCTTAAGATGGCTGGAATAACGATGAGGAGGGACAAAGACACGAAAAGGCCGAGAATAAACAAGCCTGACAGTGCACTTGACAGGGAACAAAAAGAAAACAATGAATATTATTATACGGATTAGCCTTTCTTCTGAATATAAACATAAGCACTGAAAGCTGCTGTAACCCCTTCTGATGCTGCAACTATCGCCTGCTTGAAAAAGCAGTCGCTAATATCTCCTGCTGCAAAGAATCCAGGAACATTGGTTTCAGACTGTCTGTTGATTATTACCTCCTCTTTTTCATTGAGCTTTGCTCCTACGTCTTTGACAAGAACTGTCGCAGGCACCCTTCCAATTTCAACAAACACTCCGTCTATCTTGAATTCATTGCTTCCCTGGTAAGGTTTGTCAAGAATAAGCGTATCAACATGTTCTCCTCCTTTTATTTCGGTTACATTTGTATTGTTGATTATTTCTATTTTGTCGTTTTGTTCTACTTTTTCAAATGTTACCGGCTCTGCCCTTATTTTCTCCTTCCTGTATATTATGTATACTTTCTTTGCCCACTGGGTGAGAAGTAATGCCTCCTTTGCAGCAGAATCACTTCCTCCAATAACTGCAAGGGTTTTATCTGTATAGAAGAAACCGTCGCATAAAGCACAATAATGAACTCCTTTTCCTGCAAATTCCTCCTCTCCGGGAATTCCGAGTTTCCTTACTTCTGTCCCTGCTGCAAGTATCACTGTTTTTGCCTCGTATTCACCGCTTTGTGTTGTTACAACGAAATCATCGCCTTTCTTTTTGATTCCCACAACCATTGCATCCTTTATTTCAACATCAGGATAATCAAGTGCGTGCTCCTCAAGCTGTTTTGCAAGAGTCATGCCATCTGTTTTCTTGATGCCCGGCCAGTTCATTACATCATTCGTGGTTGTAATCGTTCCTCCTCTTTCTTTCGTGAGAACCAAGGTTTTCAGTTTGAGCCTTCCGGCATACATTGCAGCGGATAAACCTGCTGGTCCACCGCCTATTATTGCAACATCATACATTGAATTCACCGTTTAACTGTAAAATTGGATAATTAGTTTTAATTAGGTATGCGTTTCGTGGTTATCTTCGTCTTCCTGTTCCCCTTTGAGTAAGGAACCAGTAAGAAAGTGCTGCTATTCCCCCGATTACAACTATTATTCCGAGCAGAAGCATCCATGGAGGGCCTTCTTCTTCCGGTTGAGGTTCTTCTGACTCTGCCCCAGGCACTTCAGGTACTTCTTCTTCTGTTACTTCAGGTACTTCTTCTTCAGCTTCCGGAGTCATTTCTGGTTCTTCAGGAACTTCCTCTTCTTCAGACTGAACCGCCTCTTCGAGTTCTTCTGCAGGAGGTTGCTCCGCAGGTTCTTCCTCTTCAGGAGGCACTCCTTCTGCGCACATTGTGTAATCGATTACATACGGATTGGAATAATAGTAACTATCCTTCTTTATACGAACACGGTAAATGGCATCTCCCGGTATTGTAAATTGCGCCTTTCCGTTTTCATCAGTATATTTCGTTGCTATAAGGCCTACGTAGGGGTCATACAGAGCAAGCTGGATTTCAGCATCGCTTACCGCGCCACCGCCATGTGTAATAGTGAACTCAACCGTATCCCCCGGACAGATTGTTTCTGCTGATACTGTAAGAATCTTTCTCTCCTTGCCTTTTCCTCCTGAAGGAGGCGCCATTCCATCTGCAGCATAACCGCTGAAAGAAGGTACTTCAAATGTTGCCAAGGTTCCTATACACTGTGAAAAGGCAGGAGTAAAATTAGTTCCGTTAGTCACAATCTCATTTCTTGTAGTTGGGAATCCATCAAGCACATAATATTTGATCCCCCCGCATCCTGGAATATACAGGGTTATGTTTGCAGTATCATTCATTTCCGCTGCATTCGGGTCTGATGCATTCAGGGAAACAAAATCACGTGCAAGGATAAGGTTTGCATCAGTTATATTTACTGAAGTCAGGACAAGATTCGGGTAATTAATCAAGCCTGTTCTCTCATCATAGCCAAGGGTGAGGTCAGCAAGATTATTTGTCGCTCCTGAAACATAAAGGTATTGTGTCTGGTTGTAAATTGAAGTGCCGGTTGCCATCATGTTCGGGGTATTATTCAGCATCAGTGCATACCCGGAATGGCCGTATATGGTGTTGCTGCCAAGGATTATATTGGATGCGCCAATATAGATTCCAATTCCGGTTCCATCGCGTATTTCGTTGTTGGTAATATTGCTGAGGGATGCACCACTTAACAATCGTATTCCTTGCACCGAGCTTCTGCTTATCTCATTCCCTTCAACCACGTTCCTTCCACAACCAGAATACCCCAGATATGTTCCGTAATCACAACTATCAATGATGTTATCTTCTATAGTTCCTGAATAAACACTTCTGTAATAGATTCCGTAACGATAATCGGATATTTCACAGTTTTTCACGATTGCATAATCATCTCCGCTAACATATATGCCATATGTTGTTCCTGCAGAATCGCCGGTTATTTTGCGGTTCTGGCAGTTGAATGTTACGTGGTCTGAAGTGATTCTTATACATGCCCCGTTTGATTGATTTCCAACCAGGTCGGCCGAAAGTCGGTATTCCCCAGCTGCTGTTATATCAGTGCATGCCGTTATGTTCCTGTAATTGGTATAATTGGAAGTAAGAGGCAAATCATCCCTTACAGAACCATGCACTGTGTAATAGGGTGGATTGTCTCCAATGCCGTCACCGCTAATATTGTGGGGATAAACGCCAGAACCGTCATCAACTCCGAAATAATCATTGTAATAGTTTCCTCCAATACAGTTTCCACCAGTTATACTTGGACCAGCGGTACAGTTGTATGATGTATTCCAGAAATTATTTCCTCCACTCGAATCGTATGCGTTGTCCGCGTTGAATGAAAGATAATTATCATATATCAGATTGCTGTAAGGCGAACCCGTTGTTCTTACTCCGTAGCCCGTACAATCGGTTACAATGTTCCTGTGTATCGTATTGTTGTAGCAGCCCGAATATCCCATATAAATTCCTGTGTAACCGTCGCTCACATTGTTGTTGTACATCAAACCATCATGTACG
>DAOVFD010000105.1 GCA_030668565.1 Microcaldota archaeon | reverse complement strand
AATAAACGACGCAAAGAAATTCCTTACAGAGGTTAAGAAAATCATTTAGTCTGTCCGATAAGTAAGATTTAAAAAGCACACTTGCCCTATAATAATCATGGGTTCAGATTTGAAGGTAGGAGACATAATGACTAAAAAGGTCATAATTATCCCTTACGGTAAAGACATGCAGGAAGCAGCAAAAATGATGAAAAGGCATGAAATCGGCTCCGTGATAATAGTGGAAGATGAAAAAGGCAGGAAAGCCAGGGGGATAATAACCGAAAGAGATATTATCCATAAGGTAATATCCAAAAAGAAAAACCCGTATGATACTACAGTTGAAGAAGTAATGTCCAAACCGCTCAGGGTGATAAAAGCGGAAACCACAATAGAGGAAGCTGCTCAGGCAATGAGAGACAACAGGATAAAGAGGCTTCCGGTAGTTAACAATGAAAACGAGTTGGTTGGACTTATAAGCGAGGGAGACATAATGAAGATATTTCCCCTCGTGATAGACCTCATAGAGGAAAAAGCAGCTGTAAGATGATGCTCACACTGTGCACGGATGGCCGCCTGAACTTTAAGTTATGACGGTCCGCCGTTCAAGGCTTGGTCAACAATGCACAGGTGATTATGCTCCTACTAATTTTGTCTGACCCTTGGGTAAGTAAAGTGAAATACGGAAACGAAAGGGAATTAAGGAAAAAATACAAAAAACTGCAGAGACTGCTCGAAAGGATGGAAAAGAGCGTCGTCCTGGTAGAGGGTAAAAGGGACAAGAATGCGCTTAAACAGCTCGGTTGCAACCGGGTGATAACAATATCCGGAAGGATAAGGGACGTCTGCGAAACGCTCAGGGGAGAGGACAAGGTTATAATAGCTACAGACCTTGACAGGAGAGGCAACGAGATGGCAAGGAAAGCAAGGGAAGAGCTGGAGGGCTGTTCCGTAAGTGCGGACAGCGAAACCAGAGTGCTGTTGGCAAGAATACTGAAGATAAGATATTTTGAAGATGCTAAAAGAGGATTTGATGAATTTATGGAAGAAGTAACGAGGTGAGAATATGGCAAAAACATACATAGATACTGTGAAATACCTGGTTTATACGGACGTTGAAATAGGCGGACTTGTTGAGAAACCGGATGTTGTGGGAGCGATATTCGGACAGACCGAAGGGCTGCTCGGGGACGAACTTGACCTCAGGGACCTTCAGAAGAACGGAAGGATAGGAAGAATAGAAGTAGAACTCAGGGGGAGAGAGGGAAAGACCACAGGAATGATAAAGATACCAAGCAGTCTGGACATGGTCGAAACCTGTATTATTGCAGCAGCTCTGGAGACTGTTGACAGGGTAGGACCCTGCGAGGCAAAACTCAAGGTAACAAAGGTTGAGGATACCAGAAGCATGAAAAGGAAGGTGCTGCTCTCAAGGGCAAAGGAACTGCTTAGGAATCTTGTAAATACCCAGATACCTGAAAGCAGGGAGATATCCGACATGGTCAGGGACGAGGTGAAGGTTGCCGAGATAATAGATTACGGGCCTGAAAAACTTCCTGCAGGACCTGGCATATATGCAAGCAACGAAATAATAGTTGTTGAGGGAAGAGCGGATGTAATCAACCTTCTGAAAAACAACCTGACGAACGTTATAGCGATACAGGGCGCAAGGGTTCCGAAGAGCATAATAGAACTTTCAAGAAAGAAGGAGGTAACGCTATTCCTGGACGGTGACAGAGGTGGGGATATTATCCTTAATGAACTTATCCAGGGGGGAGCTGACCTGGACTTCGTGGCAAGAGCCCCTACCGGAATGGAAGTTGAAGAGCTTACCAGAAAAGAGCTTATAAAATGCCTGAGGAACAGGGTGCCTTTCGAGCAGGGAGGGGAAGCCCCAAAAACCGAAAGGAAACCGGTAACGGTAGGGGGAAGAAAAGAGCATACCCCCAGACTTTACAGAAAAAGGCCGGAAACTCCTTCAAGGACTGCTCCCCGCCCCACAGTGGAAGCTCCAATAAGGGTGGAAAAAGCAAAAGGAGAGAAACTGCCGGCTATAGTGCCAAGCAAGGAGAATTTCCTGAAAGAACTTGACGAACTTTCAAATACTCTGAACGCAAGATTCTACAATGCAGAGTACAAGAGAGTCGCCGAGGTACCGGTAAGGGATGTGATAAAGAAGCTGGGTGAGAGCAGAGACACAAACGCGATAATATTCGACGGCATAATAACCCAGAGACTGGTTGACCTTGCCGCAAAGCAGAACGTGAAAACCGTTGTTGGGATAAAATTGGGAAACGTAAACAAGACTCCGGAAGGAATAGAAATAATTACTAAGTCTTAGTTTCTTCCCCTTCTTTTTTTATTTTCTTTTTCAGTTCCTTGATATCTTTTTCCTCTTTTTTGACTTCCCACTCCAGCTCTTCCAGCACTACCTTTTTCTTCTTTTTCTCGTATTTGACCTTTTTCTTTCCCTCTTTCTTCTCTTTTTCCTTTTCCTCTTCTTTTTTCTTCTCTGCTTCCTTCTTTTCTATATTTTTCAGCTCTTCCTCAGGCACGTTTAGCTTGTTCCAAAGTATTTTCGCATTGTGGGATATCCTACCCCAAAGAGGCCTCTCACCGCTGAGAAGGAAAATGCCCACGGTTGCAAATATGTTTGAAAATACTATGACCGCGAAGACTATGGGGGCGAAATCCGCATTCGTAACCATCACCACCGCAGGAGTCGTTGCAAGGACTGCTGCCGCAAGTCCCCTTGGCATTGTTGTTGTGACAATTGCCTTGTCCTGCTTTGTGAAATCAGTTCCGTTCACCACGATTCTCTGGCTTATCTTTCTTCCTGCAAGACCGAGCAGGGTCGCCCCGAAGGCTATCGAAAGAACCCCCAACGAGAAATAATGGGGCATCAGGAGAAGACCTGCATACACGAAGAAGAAGGTCCTCACGAAAAATGTTACTTCCTCCTGGAATCTCCTGAGCGTGGATGTGCTGGACATTGCAAGTTCAGGACTCATTGACAGGTTTCTTGTAATTGATTTCGCATTTCCCAGAGTCAGACCGAAAATGAATACTGCGAAACCACCGCTTGCACCTATGATTTCAGTAAGGGAGTATACTATGAACGCAACCGCAAGGGTAAGCATGTAGTAGTACTTTTCTATTCTGAGTTTCTGGATTGCAAACAACCATATTATGGCTACCACCGCTCCCATGAAAAGTGCTATGAGGAATGCACTCAGGAACATGTGCCCTATATCCCCTGCCCCGATGACTGTTGTGCTTACTATCACTTCAACAACAATCATGGCACTGATAATACAAAGGGCATCGGTTATTGTCGATTCAATGGTAAGGAATGCCCTTGCCTCTCTTGTAATTCCTGCCCT
>DAOVFD010000133.1 GCA_030668565.1 Microcaldota archaeon | reverse complement strand
ACTGATTAGCGCGGAATTCTTTTGATTGACCCCGGCTTGTGGGTGCGCAGGTGGGGGTAGGCGGGAATTGCGGGTTTGATTCGTATTGCGTATATCGTATTGCGTATTGCGTAACACAGAATTTACGGGTAAAATGAGTTTGACGGGAATTTCGGTTTTGGGTATTGTATCAATAAAATTTTGTTTGACAAAGCGGGTTCCACGATAGACAGGGAAAGAGTAAAACGTCGTGATTATGACAGAGGTGCGATATGAACTATAAGGAAGCTGTAGAAAAGAAAATTATAGGAGAAGCTGATGAATTAGAGCGGCGTAAAGAGCTCTGGGGAAAAATTGACGATGGGTATGAACGAGGCGGAGGGAACGCAATTAAGTCTGTTCTAATTGAGCACAGCAATAGCATAACTAGAGAATTTGATAAATTATTAAAACAGCTTAGAGAAAAATTATGATGAGGAAAAGAAAATGATGGAGTTGAAAACATTGAAGGTAAGGGGGTTTCGGGCATATACGGAAGAGAAAGAGTTTACCTTTGATAACCCTGCAATATTTCTTTTTGGTGAAAACCATCGTGGGAAAAGCAGCACGTTAAACGCTGTCGAGTGGTGCCTGTTTGGGAATGAGTGTATAGGGGAGAAAACCCTGATTCCTGAACGCAAGCACTGGGAAATACCTAATCGAAATATACAGCCCCCTAACGTATTAGTTGAAGTGGAACTCAAAGATAAAAAAACAGAAGATGAGCTTACCATCACACGTAAGTGGGTGAGTGCGAGGAAAGACGAGTTGAAAGTAATTTTGCGTGATGGTGAATTATTACGAGGAGAAAAAGCCCAGGAGAAACTTGCTCAACTTCTTAAATCATCATTTAGAGACTTTTTAACAACTGTGTATCAACATCAGGAAGCAATTAGAGCTATTCTTACTCAAGACCCAAGGGAAAGAAATGAAGCTATTGACCGTCTGTTGGGGCTTCCAGATTATAGAAACATACTCAGAGGTATTGAGGTGGCAAAACTCGGAACGGAGCAGAGGAAGATGGGGGGTGACTTTGACAATTTTGTAGGTGTAATAGATGCTATCTTGCATAGCCGAGAGAACGATTTGAAAGATAAGAGAGTAAAAGCAGTCGAGAAAGGACTTAAAGAAGACCAGCTTTGTGAGAAAGGAGCATTAGGAATTGCCAGCGAGGCTAAAGACCAATTACTCAAATTTGCCTCAGAAGTAAATCTTTCGCTTGCTGAGTTGAAGTTTCCAGAACAGTGGAGGGGTCTAAATGGATTCCAAGGAATAGCAGACGGAGAAATAAAGCGATTTCGCTCAGAAATGCCTGATGTAGAAGAACAAAAGGATTTATTTAAAAGGAAGACCAAAATTACCGGTTTGAAGGAAGAGTACAAGCAAAAGGAAAACGATTGGAATAGCGCTAAGACTAAGTCTGATATTATGGAAAAAGAAAGCGCTAAATTGCAAAAGGAGGCAAGAGAACTGGAAAAGAAAATTACTGAGAAACAAAAAGAACGAAGTGAAATGAGCGCAAGAGGAGCCGTAATAACAGAGGCGCTGAATTATCTCCGATTAGAAGGAGTAGATAAGAATACATGTCCTGTTTGCGAGACTGAGAAGACGAATCTGCTTTACGAGTTAGAGAAAGAACGGGCAGAAAAATATGAAAAACTTGTTGGCGCGATTCAGGGACAATTAGATGCTTTTAACAATCGCCGAAATGAAATAAATACCTGGTCTGAAGAATATAATAGCGTTAAGAGAAGCTTTGAAGGTGCGTATAGGGCCTTTGGACAAGTTAAGAAAAAAATCGGGGAGGCGCTGGGTAGAGAAATTACTGCTGAAGACGATCCTGATGCAATTCTTAGAAATGCGTTGAAGCAAGTTGATAAAAGATTAGAAGAATTAGAACAAGCTGTAAAAAGCAAGCAAAAAACATTGGATGTGATAGCTTATTATTTGGAAGGAATGCAACTTATTCTGGATATACTCAGTCTTGAGGAAAAGAAGCAAATAGTCGAGCAAATTCAGAAGTCATCTGAGTATCGGTGCATGGAAGAACTGAAAGATCAGATGGCTATGCTGGTTGATGATGTAGAAAAGATTAAA